>JBBIUO010000157.1:0-9057 GCA_037440205.1 Chloroflexota bacterium | reverse complement strand
AATGAAATGAACAACGCCGGCAGGGGCCATCCGCCCAAAGCCAGCGTTGTCAATTCAAGGTCTGTGAATTGATTTTCGGAAATCTTTTTTAGGAGTGCAAAGACCAGCAGAGCGCCCCAAAAAATGCAGGTCAGTAATGCGAGGATGAGCGCCCAGTTTTTTTCTATGGCCTGGATGCTGTCCGTCAGCAGTTCGTTGTTCACGGGTTGGGATAGGCGGGGTCCGGGGTTGCGGTCATCGTGGGCGTGGTGATGGGCGGGAGCGTGGATGTGATCTGCGCGGTCGGTGTAGAAGTTGGAGTGGGGGAAGGTGACGAGGATGGAGTGGGGGTGGACAGTTTGCCCATTGGGCCGAATCCGCTCCCGGTGTTGTCCGGAAGCGACATTGCCATGGAGGAGACGGTGACGGTCCCGCGTGCGATCAACAAATTGCCCTCGGTGGAATAGACTTCGACATCGAACGGTTCTCCCAGCGGTGTGCGCGCCCCCGTGCAAAGAATGGTGGTTGGCGATACCGCCTCGCACGAGTAGATATTTTCCACGCCCCTGTTGATTCCCTTGACGTAGAACGAGGGATAATCCGTGCCGGGCAGTTGAAAAACGACGATCATGTCATTGGCTGTGCCGGCGCCAAACGCGACGATGCACAGGCCGCTCGCATCTTCATCGCACAAATTAACTTTGGTGACAACCTGTTCGCTGTCATCGCTTGTTGCAAGCAGGTTTTTGACCACCGGGAAGATCGTGGCAAAAACCAGCAGGATGGCGGCGCCGATTGCGCCCAGAATGATGATAAGTTTTTTTCGTTCCATTTATTTCCTTAGAGTTTCTTAAGTCAGACCCTAAAGGTTTTTCCTGCATAATCGGCGGTCATTTTGCGGGAAACCCTTCGCTGAAATTTCGTTTTGGCTTGTAAAGGAAACCTTTAGGGTCTCCCCAATAAGTTTGGAAACAGTCTCTTAAACATGGGGCGTGATGCTGAGTGCTTTTTATCAACGTCCGGTAATGCAGTCGCAGATGATACATCAAAACGGATGTTTCGTCAGTGGGGCGTTTGTGGGAATGCCTAAAACAAACTCAGCACCCACACGATCAACGGGGCCACGGCCAGCGCCGGCAGGAAGTTCCCCACGCGAATCTTCCTGATCTCCAGCAGGTTGCTGATTCCCAACCCGACGAGGATCACTCCGCCGGTTGCGGTCATTTCATTCATCATCGGGTCGGTGACGATGGCGCTGAGTTGCCCGGCCAGCAGGCTGATTCCACCCTGATAGATGAGAATGATGATCGAAGAGAACATCACTCCCACGCCCAGCGTGGACGAGAATGCGATGGCCGCGAATCCATCCAGCGTGGATTTCACGGCGAGCAGGTTGTAGTCGCCGGTCAAGCCATCCTGGATCGAGCCGAGGATGGTCATGGGGCCGATGCAAAACAAAAGCGAAGCCACCATGAATCCGCGCACAAACTTGGAACCGGAGCCGGTCTCCGCCTCGCGCGAGAAACGTTTTTCGAGACTCTGCCCAAATGCCTGCAACCGATCCTCGATCATTGCCCATTCGCCGATCAGCACACCGATGAGCAATGCCCCCAGCACGATCAACTGGTTTTCGCTTTTTAAAAACATTTGCAAACCCATGGCCGCGGTGAAAAGTCCCATGCCCGCGATCACGGTGTTCTTGAATCGCTCCGGGATACGCGCGCCGAAGAGCAAACCAATTGTCCCGCCGAGGAGGACGGTTGCGATGTTGAGAAAAGTGCCTGTCATGATTTGTCCTTTGCGAGGGATGTTTTCTTTCCCGCGTTTTGATTCTCGAGAAGTTCCAGCACGAAGCACAACGATGAAAGCCGGTTGAGGTAACGCTGTAAATCCGGGTTGATGACTTCGTCGTCATCGAAGAGACTCACCACGCGCCGTTCCGCCCGTCGGACAATGGCGCGCGCCATCGAAAGGGCCGCGCCGCCGAGCGTATCGCCGGGCAAAATGAATTCCTTCGGCATCTCGACGATCCTGCTGAGTTCATCGGTTTGCTGCTCCAGCCAGTTCACGCGCGCTCCATCGATGAAATGAAAACGCTGCGCATTCTCCGGCGTGGCGGCCACCTCTGCCATCAGTTTGTAAAGATCGCGTTGCGCTTCGAGCAGGATGGGCGGGGTCTGTGAGGCGGAGCATTGCGCCCGCGCCAAACCAAGCGCGGCGGAAGCCTCATCCAATGCGCCGACCGCCTCCATGCGGTCATGATATTTTGGCACTCGGCCCTCGCCGAGCAAACCTGTCGTGCCGTCATCGCCTTTTGCTGTGTAAAAAGTCATGCGCGCATTATAACCATTTTATCGGCGGCCTCGCTTATAATTTTGTAATGCTCATCCCCATCCACGAAGAAATGACCCGCGAAGTATTAATCGGACGTGTCAGCCCACGCGCGCTCGAGATCATCATTGCCGCGAATTGCAAACAGGATTCCTGGCGCGGCCAGATCGGCCACGACGAATTTCATTTCGATAACGACGCCATCAATGAAGGCATCCGCTACATCAACGAACAACGCGGACATGTCATTGCATCCCTGCTTTCGCCGGGCGTGCTTTCGGCGTGGATCGCTTTTGGGCGATTACTCCATGCCGCGCAGGATTTCTACTCTCATACGAATTACGTCTCGATGTGGCTGGATCAACACAACGGCACGCCTCCGACTCCGCCCGAAATTGATCCTGTTCAAAAGGGTCTGATCGAAAGCCCGCAGATTCACTCCGGCAAGTTGTACCTGCCGATGGATTTGCTTTACTTCATCCCGTTTCTTCGTAAAATATCGCTTGCCCTCCTCCCGCACGACTCGCACGGAAAGATGAACCTCGATTCACCCAAACAGGGAATTCGTTTCGAGTATGCCCGCGCCGCCGCCGTCAAACGCACGATCTACGAATTTGAACTCCTCGAAAAAATCCTCACCCCGGAAATGTTCTCCCGTTTTGTGGATTTGTGAAGCCGTGTCATTGTGAAGCGTTCGTTGCCGAAGCAATCTCAAATGCGCAGGCGAAACCAATGCCTGTAACGCTGAATCAGCCGTCGGCGGGGGGCGAAGCGTTTTTTTCTGTGTAATCGGCGTTCTCAAACGCCGTCCCCCAAAACGCGCGTTGGACGCCTTTGGCGCGCGCTCTACGCGGAATTTTTCGCAGGAAGGGTATAATCAAAATCATGGATACAAAAACTCAACTTAATGAATCAGTCAAAGATGCGATGAAGAGCGGCGATGAAATTCGCAAACGAACCATCCGCATGGTGCTGGCCGCGGTGAAGCAGGCCGAGGTGGATAAGCAAACCACGCTCGATGATATGGCGGTGGTGGCTTTGATCCAAAAGGAAATCAAGAATCGACGCGAAGCCATCGAGGAGGCCAAAAAAGCAAATCGCCCCGATCTCATCGAAGGCAACGAGGCGGAGATCAAGGTACTGGAGGTTTTCCTTCCAAAGGCCATGCCCATCGAGGAATTGCGCGCGCTGGTGCAGGCCGCCATTGCCGAGACGGGCGCATCCGCCCCCGGTGACATGGGCAAGGTGATGAAGATCGTCATGCCGAAGGTTGCGGGCCGCGCCCCGAACGATATGATCAGTTCGACCGTGAAAGAATTGCTTGCGAAGTGATCGAGTTGACAGTCACTTTTAAAGTGACTGTCAACTGTTTAACTTGTTGTGATGAACAAGCCTGAGCGTTCCCCCGTTTCCGCCCGTATTCGAGTTTTACAGATCAGCCTGATCGTTGCGGTCAGTCTTGTTTCGTTTGCGATATTGACCATGCCCATTGCCCTGCGTCCTGCCACGCAGGCGTTGGATGTGGGCGACGTTTCGCAGACCACGTTGCAGGCTCCGCGCGACATCGAATACGTGAGCGACATTCGCACGGAGGAGGCGCGCAAAGCCGCGGAAAGCGCGGTTCAGCAGGTGTACACTCCGCCGGATCCCGGCATCGCCCGCCAGCAGATCGAGCGACTGCGCACCACATTGCAGTACATTACCTCGGTGCGCGATAATATCGAGTTGACGACGGATGAAAAGAAATCGAATCTCGTCGCGCTCAGCGACGTGCGCCTGAAACTCGAGACCATTGACTACCTGCTTGGTATTTCTGATCCCCGCTGGGAGATCGTGCAGTCTGAGTCTCTGCGCGTTTTGGAGTCGGTCATGCGCCGCGCGGTGTACGAAGACAAGGTGGAATCCACACAGGCGGGAATCTCTGCCCTCGTCAGCCTCACGTTGAATGAACAGCAATCTGCTTTAGTGGCGGAACTGGCGAGCGCCTTCGTGGTGCCGAACAGTTTTTTCAGCGAGGAATTGACCACCGCCGCACAACAGGCCGCGCGCGATGCGGTGAAGCCGATCGTGCAAACCTACAAAGCGGGGGAGACCATTGTGCCAGCGGGAGGCATTGTCACGCCTGCGGACATGGAAGCCTTTCAAAAACTCGATATGATCCGCCCCGGCCAGCGCTGGGAGGATATGATCGGCGCGGCGGCCATCATTGTAATTTCGGCGGCGCTGGTTCCATTGTATTTTTTTCGCCGCAGACGATCAGTGGTGGTTAATGATGCACGAAGCATTTTGGTCATTGCCATCATCTTCATCGTCTTTCTGGCTGGCGCGCGTTTGTTTGCCAATCGCACGCTCGCTCCGTACGGCTATCCTTTGCAGGCGGCGGGATTGCTCATCACTGCCTTGTTCGGCCTCGAGTCCGGGCTTGTGATTTCCATTCCGCTTTGTTTGCTTGCGGCGTATGGCCTGTCGAACACGCTCGACCTTGCCCCGTATTATTTGCTTTCGTCGCTGATCGGCTTGCTGGTGCTGGGGCCGGTGCGCCGCTTTTGGGGGTTCGTGCGCGCGGGCATCGCCATCTCGCTGACCGGGCTGGTGGTGTTGCTGGCGTATCGCCTGCCGTTCTTCACACCGGATTTGCTGGGCATTTTCCAATTCATCGGCGTGGCTGCATTTGCCGGGTTTGCCGCGGCCAGCATCACGTTGCTGCTTCAATATCTTCTGGCGCAGACGCTCGGCCTGACCACCGCGTTTCAACTGCTCGATATTTCGCGCCCCGATTTTCCCCTCCTGCAATTCTTTCTCCGCAATGCGCCCGGCACCTACCAGCATAGTTTGCAGGTCGCCAACCTTGCCGAGCAGGCCGCGGAAAAGATCGGCGCCGATCCATTGCTTACGCGGGTCGGCGCGCAGTTTCACGACATTGGCAAGGCGCTCAACCCAACCTTCTTCATCGAAAACCAAATTCCCGGAAGCGTGAACAAACATCACGACATCCCGCCCGAAGAAGCCGCCGCCACCATCATCCGCCACGTTACCGACGGCATTCAACTTGCAAAAAAACACCGCCTGCCCGGCCGCCTGCACGATTTCATCCTCGAACATCACGGCACGCTGATCACGCGCTATCAATACAACCAGGCCATGGAGGCGGCGGGAGGCGATGTGACCAAAGTGGAGATCGAAAAATTCCGCTACCCCGGGCCGCGTCCCAATTCGCGCGAGACGGCTTTGCTCATGCTTGCCGATGCCACCGAAGCCCGCGCCCGCGCCGAACGTCCCGCCACCGATGACGACCTGCGCGCGCTCGTCCGCAGTGTGATCGACACCGTGCAAAAATTCGGCCAGTTGGACGACACGCTTCTCACGCTCCGCGACTTAACCCTCATTACCGAGTCGTTCGTCACCACCCTGCGCGGCACGTATCATCCGCGAATTCAATACCCCAACGCAAAAGTATCGGATCAGGACGCGACCATCCTCTCCACGCGGAAGGAAAAATGATCAACATAGATAATCAACAGGATTTTCGGGAATCGGCCCTGCTCGAACGGGCCGCCCGCTTCACTCTTGACCTTGAGCCTGATTCTGCCGACGCAGACATGACCATCGTCCTGACAGATGACCGTCAACTGCACGAACTGAATCACCAATATCTCGGTGTGGACGCGCCAACCGACGTGCTCTCCTTCCCTGCCTCTGAAACAGACCCCGAGACGGGCTCAACCTATCTGGGCGATGTCGTCATTTCGATTCCGCGCGCGGCGCAACAGGCGCAGACCGCGGGGCATCCGCTCGAAGCGGAGGTGCAACTGCTCGTTGTGCATGGCACACTGCATTTGCTGGGTCACGACCATGCCGAGGCGGAGGAAAAAGCCCGAATGTGGGAAGCGCAGGACAAGGTCATGTCAAGACTCGGTCTGTCCTACGTCAGAATACAGGATTCAGAGTGAAATCGTTTTGGGCGTCCCGCATCGAATCGTTTCGTTACGCATTTCATGGATGGTTCCATGTTTTTCGCACGCAGCAAAACATGTGGATTCACGTCGCCATTGCTTCGATGGTTTTCCTCGTTGGCCTGTGGGTCGGATTGCCCCCGCGCGATTGGGCGGTGATCATCCTCACGGCGGCGCTGGTGTTCACAGCCGAGTTCATCAACACCTCCATCGAAGCCGTCGTGGACCTGGCCAGCCCGAACAGGCATCCGCTTGCAAAAATTGGAAAAGATGTTGGCGCAGCGGCGGTGCTTGTTGCCGCTCTGGCTGCAATTCTCATTGGCCTGCTTCTGCTCGGCCCGCCGCTTTTGCAAAAGGTAATTTCAATCATGTCACTCTGAGCGGAGCGAAGAGTCTCAGTGCTATAAAGTAGAGACCCTTCACTTCGTTCAGGGTGACATTGGAGACTCTAATGACTTTATCGTTTAAATTTGGCACCGTTGGTTCGCCCACAGGCACACCCAAAAAACCCGGCGGCTCTGTCGGCGCGATTGAATTCAGCAAATCCATCGGGTTGTATGCGCTGGAATTGGGCTGGGTGCAATCGGTGCGTGTCACCGAGGCCACCTGTGCGGCGATAAAATCTACAAGCAAGGAACACGATGTTTCGTTGAGCGTCCACGCGCCGTATTTCATCAACCTGAATGCGAATGAGGAGGAATGGCCGAAATCCCGCAAGCGATTAATGGACGCGGCGCATTACGGTCGTCTCGCCGGCGCAACGGATATTATTTTTCATCCCGGTTCGTATTTTGAAAATGACCCCGCCGAAGTGTTGAAAGTTGCAATCCCGCGTTTGCAAGGCTGTGTGGAAGAATTGAAGAAGAACGGTGATAACGTGACCCTCCGCCCGGAGACGATGGGTAAATCGGCCATGCTCGGCTCATTCGAAGATGCCATTGCGATGAGCAAAGCCATGGACATGGTTCAACCCTGCATTGACTTTGCCCACCTGCACGCCCGTCCCGGCGACGGCACGATGAACACCTACGAAGAATGGTCGAAGTTGTTGACGACCTACAAAAAGGAATTGGGCGCAAAAGCCCTGAAGAATTTGCACATCCATCTCTCCGGCATCGAGTACGGTCCGAAAGGGGAGAAGAATCATCTTTCTCTGGCAGATGCCGATTTGGATTTGAAGGCGCTGTTCAAAGCCTTGTATGATTTTGGATGCGCGGGACGCATTCTGTGTGAAAGTCCCATCATGGAGGAGGATGCGTTGACCATGAAGAAGACGTGGATGAAGTTGAGCGGAGAAAAGGAAAAATGAAAGGGGAGGGCAAAAGATCACAGATAAAATTATCCGAGAGAGGGCGTCAGGACAATCGGGCCGCATTGATTTAACTGCATTCAAACCGATTCCTGACAGGGTATAATAATCAGTAGATCACGAAAACCTCGCGTAGTTTGCGCTCTCTGGCGCAAATTAGGCGTTAGAGAACGCCAATTACGCGCTTTCGTGAAGTACTGATAATTTCAAATATGAAAAACGTCGCGGTCGTTCTTTACATGGGTTTGACCGGGTTTGGAGTCGTCAGAAGCCTTGCAAAACAGGGGGTCGTCGTTCATGGCGTGGATTGGAATCCAAACGCGATTGGGTTTTCCTCCAGGCATTGCAGGGAGGTTCATCTATTTGCAAACCCGGTGGAATGTCCGGATCAATTCATTGCCGAACTTGTTGATTTGGGGAAACGCCTGGGCCGTGAATCAGTATTGTTCCTGGCGGCGGATTACTATGTGAGCATCGTCTCGGAATTCAGGGACGTGCTTTCTGAATATTTCCTTTTCAATGTGCCGACGGCGCCCGTCGTTGACGTCATTGCGGACAAACGAGGTCAATATAGAATTGCGTCGGAACTGGGGATCCCGATTCCCGTGACCGTCCCGCTGATCTCCAGGGAGGACCTGAGAATATGCCAGGAACTTTTCCGTTTTCCCGTTGTAGTCAAAGGCGCCGTTTCCCACCTGTGGCAATCTGAATTTGGAGACAAGGCCGCCCTCGTTTATGGTTTCGACGAACTAAAAGGAATGTACGAATTGGCTCTCAAAAAGGGGATTGGGATGCTGGCCCAGGAGTGGGTGGCAGGGCCAAATCGTAATCATTTCAAGGTCTGCGCCTGCTACTCGCGCGAAAGGAAACTACTGGCCCTTTTTTCCACGCAAAAGACGAGGCAATACCCGGTTGATTTCGGCGTCGGGACGCTCATGACCTCGGTGAATATGCCGAATTTGGTGGAAACCGGGCAAAGACTTTTTAATGGGCTTGAATACACGGGTGTCGGCTCGATTGAATTCAAAATGGATGAAAGGGATGGGAAGTTCAGACTCATCGAGTTGAATCCCCGCTTCTGGCAGCAGAGTTTCCAATCCACCTGCGCCGGGGTTAATTTCCCCTACATTTATTATCTCGATTGCATCGGAGAGAAGGTCGAACCGGAATTAAAGTTCAAGGAAAATGTCCGCTGGGTGGACCTGGAGCAGGATTTTCGTTCCTTCCTGGGCAACAGAAAACGGGCAAAAATATCGCTGTTGGAATGGCTCAAGTCGGTGATTTCCGCCCAGTGCCACGCATATTTTTCCCTCGACGATTGGAAGCCATTTTGGGAACATTGGAGATTTGTGCTGAGAAATCCACTGGGGAGAATCGCTCGCAAACTCGCGAAGAATAAAAGTAGAGGGTTGGGAGGGGAAGCAGGAAAAGCCTACAGCGAATGAAAAGTAAAAAGGAATGGCCTTGCGCGGCTTGCGTGGGGGG
>JBBIUO010000156.1:0-9075 GCA_037440205.1 Chloroflexota bacterium | reverse complement strand
AGCGATGGCGCAATCGCTTGCTTCCACAAATCCGCAGTTGGCACAGTCACTGCAACAAGCCGCGCAGGCAATTCGAGATGGAGATTTGGCGTCGGCGCAACAGGCTTTGGCAAACGCATCACAGCAGATGGCGAATGCTGGTCAACAAGTCACAGCGGCGCAGACCGCGAGCCAGGCGGCGAGTCAGATGCAACAAGGAGCGGGTCAATTGCTGGCGACGGGCGGAGGGAATCAATCGGCGCAGGCGAATGGTCAGGGGCAGGGTCAGCAGGGAAATAATTCGGGGGGACAAGTTAACGGGGCGGAGGATCAGGTTCCGGGTCGGGTGATTCGCCAGATTCTCCTCAGCAGGGAAATGAAGCGGGTAGTTCTCCCATCCCGCAAAATAACGGCGCGGGCGACGGCGGCGAATCTGCTTACGAACAAATTTACGCGCCGTCGTTGTTGGGCGGTGAAAACGGCGAGAACGTCGGGCTTCCAAATTCGGGCAATGACGGCGATGTGGTCGGCACCAGCCCAACGATTGCGACGGATAATCCGAGCCTTGTGCCGTACACGAATGTTTTTTCGCAATACGAGCAGTTCTATTATCAAGCCATCGAAAACGGACAGGTTCCGATTCAGTTTTTCGATTTGATTCGGAATTATTTTATTTCGTTGAAGTAAGAACGCGTAGGGGACGTTCTCCAACGTCCCCATCGGCGTAAGAGAACGCCGAGTACGCGCCAGGACTCTCAACGAATTACGACTGACTTAACGGAGAAACCATGACTCTTTCTGTAGATCAATTTCGTGAATACACAACTCGAATCGAAAATGAAGTGGGGCGCGTGATCGTCGGGCAGGGCGAGGTGGTGCGGCATGTGCTGGTAAGCATCCTCGCGGGCGGACACGTTTTGCTGGAAGGCGTGCCAGGCCTGGGCAAGACGATGTTGATCCGCACACTGGGGCAGGCGCTGGATTTGAAATTTTCACGCATCCAATTCACGCCCGACCTGATGCCTGCCGACATCGTCGGGACGGAGATTCTCAGCGACGAAAACGGCAGACGCGAATTTCGTTTTCGACACGGCCCGTTGTTTGCGAATTTGATTCTTGCGGATGAAATCAACCGCGCCACGCCGAAGACACAATCGGCTTTGCTCGAGGCGATGCAGGAAGCCTCGGTGACAGTGGCGCAGAAAACGTACAAACTCGAAGAGCCATTCTTCGTGATGGCGACGCAAAATCCAATTGAAATGGAAGGGACCTATCCCCTGCCTGAAGCGCAACTTGATCGCTTCTTCTTCAAAGTCAACGTGGATTTGCCCGACGTCGGCGAGATGATCGAGATTTTGGATCGCACCACAGGCAAGGAAACGCCTGCGGCGAATCACGCCGTCACGGGCGCGGACATCATCGCCATGCGCACACTCGCGCGGACGGTTCCCATCGCTTCGCATGTGAAGGAATACATCGCCAAACTCATGCTTGCCACGCACCCCGAAGATGCGAACGCCTCGCCGCTGGTGAAGAAATACGTCCGCTACGGAGTCTCTCCGCGCGGCGGACAGGCATTGGTGCTGGGAGCGAAAGTTACGGCTTTGCTTGCTGGAAGATACAACGTGGCATTTGAAGATGTCCATGCGGTGGCGAGGGCGGCGTTGCGCCATCGCCTGTTGTTGAATTTCGACGGACTTGCAGAGGGAGTCAAGGCAGATGTGGTGATCGATGAGTTGGTTGGAATGTTGCAGGTGGTAGGTTGAAGATCAAAGAGGTGTTTTATGGTCACAATTACGGTCACGCTTTCAGAAGATCGTTTGCAAAACATACAGGAACTTGCAAAGAAGTTCAACATTGCGCCAGAGGAGTTGTTGCGCGTCAGCCTGGAGGAACTGGTTGCGCGTCCGCAGGAAGATTTCCAAAAGGCGCTTGAATATGTTTTGAAAACCTACAAGGAACTTTACGAGCGGCTGGCGTAATGCGGCATTTAACAATTACTGAAATTCTCGAAATCTATCAGCGCGTGATGGAACAATCAGGCGGATTGATTGGCATCCGTGATCTTGGAGCGCTCGAATCGGCCGTTGCCCAACCATATGTGACATTCGATGGCATCGAACTCTACCCCTCGCTGGTGGAAAAAGCGGCGGCGCTTGGTTTTTCGCTGATTCAAAATCATCCTTTCATAGACGGCAACAAGCGCACAGGTCATGCGGCAATGGCGATGTTCCTGTCGCTCAACGGCCGGCGAATCGACGCCAGCATAGATGAGCAGGTCGAAGTCATTTTGTCTGTAGCATCTGGAAATCTCAACCGTGACGGTTTTACAAAGTGGCTTGCCAGCCGTGTATAAATTCTGGCTTCTGCATTCTTCATCCCCCATTCCCCCATGCTTTTCGACGAATCCACCCTCCGCAAACTAAACCAACTCACCCTCATCGCCTCGCGAGTCCGCTCGGGAGCGATCAAGGGAGAGCGGCGTTCGTCGCGGCGCGGGAGCAGTGTGGAATTCGCGGACTTTCGCAATTACACCCCGGGAGATGACCTGCGCCGTCTGGATTGGAATATCTATGCGCGGCTCGACAAGCCTTTCATTAAATTACTCGAAGAGGAGGAAGACTTAGCCGTTTACGTTTTGGTGGACGCTTCGCGTTCGATGGATTGGGGCGAGGGCGACGAAAACAAATTCAAATATGCCCTGCGTCTCGCGGCGGGACTCGGCGCGATTGCGCTCAGTTCGGGCGATTTGCTTTCGATTGGCATTTTGCAAGGCGGGAAGGTCGCCGCCGAATTCGGTCCCTCACGCGGAGGGTACGCCCTGCCGCGAATGTTCCGTTTTTTGGAATCGCTCACAGCAGGCGAAGCGACAAACCTCAACGCCTCCCTGCGCGATTATTTGATTCAACCGCGCCGCGCGGGATTGATCATTTTGATTTCGGACTTGTTCACAGCCGATGGATACGAATCGGGTCTGCGTCAACTGCTTGGGCGCGGACACGAAGCGGCTTTGATCCACACTCTCTCGCCCGATGAAATTGATCCGCCGCTCGCAGGCGACCTGCAATTGGTGGACATCGAAACGAATTTCGAGCAGGATGTTTCGATAGACGGCGGCTTGCGGAATCTATATCGCAACCGCGTGCAGGCTTGGATCCAATCCACGCAAGCCGATTGCCGAAAGCATGGAATCCGTTATCTCGATCTGATCACCAGCCAACCGTGGGAACAGGTCTTGTTGCTGGAAATGAGAATTGCAGGGGTAGTAAAGTAAACACGCACACAGGTATACATGTTTACTTGTGTACATGTTTACCTGTGTACGTGTTTACCTGTGTACGTGTTTACCTGTGTACGTGTTTACCTGTGTACGTGTTTACCTGTCTACCTCACATATCCTATAACCTATGCAACTCTTAACTCCACTCGCCCTTACCCTTTCCATATTAGCCATCCCCATCCTCCTGCTCTACATGCTCAAACTGCGCCGCAGGCAAACGCAGGTCTCTTCGACTCTGCTTTGGGAACAACTTCTGCGCGACAGGCAGGCCAACGCGCCGTGGCAAAAACTCAAACGCAACCTTTTGCTTTTTCTTCAACTGCTCATCCTCGCCGCGCTGGTGTTTGCATTGGCGCGTCCCGCGCTGCAGACAAAAGTCGTCGCTTCGGGATCGGTCATCGTGTTGTTGGATGCGTCCGCTTCGATGAACGCTGTGGATGTGACTCCCTCCCGTTTTGAAGAGGCGCGGAAATCCGTGCAGACTCTCATCAATGGGCTTTCCAGCGCTTCATCCATGACCTTGATTCTGGTTGCTCAAACCCCGCAGACTTTGATCTCCGCTGAATCAGACAAGTCCCTGCTGCGGGCGGCGCTGATCAAGGCACAGGTCACGCAAGGAAGCGCGGATTGGAATTCGGCGTTCGCGCTGGCGGCCGGCGCAACCCGCAACAGCGTCTCCCCCACCATCGTCATCATCTCCGACGGCGGACTGCCCGAAAGCGGGCTGCCATCCCTGCCCGGTGAAGTGCGTTACATTCCCATCGGCAAAGGCAACGATAACATCGCCATTTCCGCATTGGCGTTACGCGCCGCAAACGGCGTGCCGCAACTTTTCGCCGAAGTGACAAATTATAGCGACGCCGACCGCACCGTTTTGCTTTCGCTTTATCGCGCCGACGAATTATTCGACGCGCGCCAATTGACCTTGAAGGCAAACTCCAAAGCCAGCATTTCGATGGAGAAATTGCCCGTCACGACGGCGATTTACAAAGCGCATCTTTCCAACCCGCAAGATGCCAGCGCGGAATTGGATTCCCTTCCCCTCGACGATACCGCCTTCGCCATTTATCAATCGTCGGCTTCGCGGCGGGCTTTGCTCGTCTCGAAGGGAAATTTGTTTTTGGAGCAGTTGCTGGCTTCGCTTCCGGGCATTCAACCCTTCCGCGCCCTGCCCGCCGAAGATGGGACTCTGCAAATTCCCAACGAGCCATTTGACCTGTACGTCTTCGATGGCACCATCCCCGCCGAACTGCCAAAATCAAATCTGCTCCTCGTCAACCCGACCACGAATCCATTTTTTGAAGTCGGCGAGACATTCAAAGAGATGGGCGAGTTTCAAGTCAACGAACATGCACTCACTCAATTCGTGGATTGGAAGACCGTCCACGTGTTGCAGGCGCGCAAAGTGACGTTGCCAAGCTGGATGAATGTGCTGATCGAAACGGACGACAATCCGCTGGTGTTTGCAGGCGAAACGAACGGACAGCGAATCGCCGCCCTGTCTTTTGATTTGCGCGAAAGCGACCTGCCCCTGCAGATCGCCTACCCAATTCTGTTCTCCAACCTCATCAATTACCTCGCGCCGCCGAGCGCATTTGACTCATCGAAGTCGTTGCAGGCGGGCGAGAGCCTTTCCATCATCCCGCAAACAGATGCGAAACAAGTCATCGTTTCCGCACCCGATGGCACAGTCTACTCCCTGCCGCCCGGGCAGAACCTTTTCAGCAACACCGACGAACTCGGCTTCTATGCCGTCAACTTCGTCACTGAAAATTCCACCCGCGCCGAATATTTCGCCGTCAACCTTTTCGACGAAGCCGAGTCGAATCTCAGTCCGCGCGAGACCTTGCAAATCGGAAGCGCCTCCATCACGCCGACAGTTTCGGAGCAAATCGGCTTGCAGGAATTATGGAAATGGCTGGCGGGATTTGCCTTAATCATCCTGATGATTGAGTGGCAAGTCTACCATCGTAAAGTATCAGTACTTCACGAAAGCGCGTAATTGGCGTTCTCTAACGCCTAATTTGCGCCAGAGAGCGCAAACTACGCGAGGTTTTCGTGATCTACTGAGTATTCAAAATAAGGATGAAGGCTGAAGGGTAAAGGATGAATAAACCCAAATGCAAAAAGGTGAAAAAATGACAAACGAAACTCCCCTCGATTTACGGATACATCTGATTTCGCGTTGCGAATTGTCAAACTTTACGCCAGCCTGCCAAAGTCAACCGAAGCGCAGGTTCTCGGGAAACAAGCCCTTCGTTCTGGAACATCTGTCGGTGCAAATTATCGTGAAGGGAATCGCGCAAAATCTGACGCGGATATCGTCAACAAATTCGAGTCCATCTTGCAAGAATTGGATGAAACCGATTTTTGGCTTGACCTGCTTGTGAGGAGCGGTATTCTTCCTCACCAAAAGGCAGAATCTCTCATCAAGGAAACCAACGAACTCATCGCCATCTTCACAACCATCGTAACCAAAATCAAGAAAAGAATGGGAAGGGTTTAGCACTTTTTTCATCCTTCATCCTTCATCATTCATCCTTTTAATGAGATTTACCTCCCCCCTCTTCCTCCTGCTTTTTCTCCTCGCGCCGATCACCGTCTGGTTGGGGTATCCAGCCGCGGGTCAGTCAAGGAAGCGCGATCTCACGTCGCTGATTCTGCGTCTTGTGATCGTCATCTGCCTTGTGCTGGCAATCTCCGGGCTGGAGATCGTCCAAAGCGGAAACAACCTCGCCGTCGTCTTTCTCATGGATGTTTCCGACTCGATGCCGCAGGAAGCGGTGAATGCGGAGGCGGCTTACATCCGCGAAGCATTGCAAGCCATGAGCGCGGACGATAAAGCGGCGGTGATCCTCTTCGGCGCGGATGCGTTGGTGGAACGCCCGATGTCTGCGTTGAAGGAACTGGCGGAAATTACGTCAGTGCCGATCACCAACCAGACCGATCTCGCGGAGGCGATTCAACTCGGGCTGGCGATGTTCCCATCGGGCTATGCAAAGCGGATGGTGATCCTTTCCGATGGCGCGGAGACAACTGGCGATTCTTTAAAAGCCGCTGAATTCGCCGCCGCATCAAATGCACAGATTATGGTTGTGCCATTCGTAAATCAGATCGCCGCCGAGGCGCTGGTCACCGAAGTGGATGCGCCGACCCATTTGCGAAGCGGCGAGAAATTCGATTTGAACGTTTCGATCCAGGCAAATCAATCCATGCGGGCGACCGTGCGCGTTTTCTCGAAAAGCGAGATGATCTACGAAGGCGGGCATGACCTTCACAAGGGATTGCAAACGTTGAGCCTGCCGCTCACCGCACAGGAGCCTGGCTTCGTCACGTACCAGGTTCAGGTCACGCCGCAGGAGGATGCCTTCTACCAAAACAATCGGCTGGATGCGTTTTCGCAGGTGGAAGGACCGCCGCGCATTTTGATGGTGGCTCCGCCCGAAGGTGAAATCTTACCCGGCGGCGAGGCTCGTCCCGATGAAACGTCATTGCTTCTGGCTTCGCTCATGTCGGCCGGCTTCGATGTGCAAACCGTCACGCCGAGTTTCATGCCTGCCGACCTGCCCACGCTCGCGCAATACGACTCGGTCGTGCTGGTGGATGTCCCTGCGCGGGAACTCGGCACGAATCAAATGGAAACCCTGCAATCCTACGTCCGCGATCTCGGCGGCGGATTGGTTGCCGTGGGCGGTCCGACCAGTTTCGGCGTCGGTGGTTATTACGGCACGCCGCTCGAAGAAGCCCTGCCTGTGGATATGCAAATCAAGGATGAGAAACGCCGCCCCACATTGACGATGGTTTTCATCATTGACCATTCGGGAAGCATGAGCGAAACCAGCGGCGGCGTGACCAAACTCGAACTTGCGAAGGAAGCCGCCGCGCGTTCGGTGGAATTGCTTTTCCCCAATGACTATGTCGGTGTGATTGCCTTCGATGACACCGCCAGTTGGGTTGTGCCGATCACCGATCTGCAAAACCCGGGCGAAGTCGTCAATGCCATCGGCACGATTCAAATCGGCGGCGGCACTGATATTTACGCGGGTTTGCTCGCCATGTCGAAAGTTCTGCCCGATGACCCATCAAAAACAAAACACGTCGTCCTGCTCACCGACGGCGGCGCAGATATCACTGGCATTCCCGAACTCGTCAAAAAACTGTACGACGAAAACGGCATCACGCTTTCCACGGTCGGTGTCGGTAACGACGCCGCGCCATTTCTAAAAGACATTGCCGCGCTCGGCGGCGGGCGTTATCACTTCACCAACAACGCCGGCACTATTGCGGCCATCTTCACCGAAGAAACCACGCTCGCCACCCGCGCATACATCGTCGAAGAAACGTTCTTTCCATCGCTTGTCAATTCATCGCCCATTCTTGCGAATATCAACGAAGTGCCGCCACTGCATGGTTACGTCGCCTCCAGCGCAAAAGACCTCGCGCAGGTGATTCTGCAATCCGAAAAAGGCGACCCCATCCTTGCAACGTGGCAATACGGCCTCGGCAAATCCGTCGCGTTCACCTCCGATGCCACAGGCCGCTGGGCGCGAGATTGGGCGCGCTCGAAAATCTTCCCAACCTTTTGGGCGCAAGCCGTGCGCTACACCATTAACGACTCGCTCAACTCCGCACTGCAAATGAACATCGAAACGCAGGGCGAAAATGCGCGCATCACGCTCGACGCCCGAAGCGCAAACGGCGCCTTCCTCAACGGCTATCAAATCGAAGCCAGCATCGTCGCGCCCAACGGCGAAGCGCAAACCGTCACGTTTTCACAGGTTGCGCCGGGGCGGTACGAATCCACGTTCACGCCCACCGAGCAGGGAATTTACCTGATCCATTTTTCCGGGAAGACTGACTCGGGAGGCGACTCCTTCTCTTTTGCAGAGACCACCGGGTGGGCATTATCCTACTCACCGGAATATCAGCGCATCGAACCGGACCCGGACCTGCTCCTGCGTCTATCGGCATTGGCGAACGGGCAGGTTGCCTCTCCCCTCCCCGCCGACATATTCACCCACGACCTGAAAGCGGCGCGCGCCACACAACCGATTGCCCCGCTGTTCCTGTTGATCGCGGCGCTGCTTCTTCCCTTCGATATCGCCGTCCGCAGGCTCGTTGTCACGAAGACCGATCTTGTCCGCCTGGGAGAATGGATTACAAGCAAAGTGAAGATAAGTCGGGTTGAAAGTCCAGCCGACGAAAAGCCCACTCCGCAAATGGAGGCGTTGTTCAGTGCGAAGAGTCGCGTGCGCGAAAACACGCCCGTTACTCGAGTCGAGCCATCGGCGCAGGAAATGCCGGTTGAAGCAGGATCAGTTTCCAGTTCAGAAAAAGAAGCGCGGGAGAGTCAATCCAAAACAGAAGAATCCGCTTCGACCACATCCGCATTGCTGGCGAGGAAGAAGAAAGTTCGAAAGTAAACCACCGCCAATATGCTCGCCGGGGACAGCGGCTTGAGCGTTGAAGGTTCGAAAATAGGGGAACAACCACAATTTCAAAACCGTCTTACAATTACATGGCGCGGTTTGTACCGCAAAATTCATTTTGCGCCCGCGCGGGTCAGTCGTTCGGGTAAAAAGCGACTGAAGTCGCCACTACTGTTTCGAGAGGCAGGCAAACATGGATAACAAAAAACTTTTGCGAGCGGGTGGAATTCTCATCGTCCTCATTCTGGCCTTTGTGCTTACGCAAAGCATTTTTCGCGCGGCGGGCAATGCGCCGCTTTCCATCGAGGCGGGGCCGACGGGGCCGCGAATCGTTTCGCAAAATCCAGTCGAGGGACAGCGGCTGGAACTTTCGCCGACCATCGAATT
>JBBIUO010000155.1:723-9080 GCA_037440205.1 Chloroflexota bacterium | reverse complement strand
CGCAAATTAGGCGTTAGAGAACGCCAATTACGCGCTTTCGTGAAGTACTGATTGTTGCTGTGATAGTTAATCAGCAGGCAATTATCCAGCCTCCGGCCGACGATGAAAAAATCTACAGACAAGCCGCGGCACGTGCAGTTTATCATCTGGTTGAAAAATTTCCCGCAGTTCACGTTGTGCTTGACAGCCGGTATACAAAGGAACAACTTCGCGATGAACTGGAAAAGTATATCAGGCAGGAAATTCGGGATCTGCAACATCATGTTGTTTTGATAAGACACGAAAGTTCGCATCGTCTCAAAGAATTACAAGCGGTTGATGCTATTGCGTGGGCGTTTTTTCAAAAATACGAACGCGGCAATACCAGTTTCTACGACATAATTTCAACGAAAATAATTGTCGAGGAATTGATTAACGCAAAGAACTGGAAATAGATGAAATCAAAAATCCCTCACAAGAGGGATTTTTGGGAGGCGGCTCACCCTGGGCCCCGATTTCAATCTGTCCCAATTCCATTTCAGGAATGGCTAGGCTGTCCTACGGACAGCCTAGGTCACCAGGCTTTACGATACCGCTGTAGTTATTCTAGCACGGACAGGAGGCTGAGTCAATCATGTCGCAACGTGAACAGATTTTGGGTCTTCTCGCAGGCAAAAAGGTTGAATCACAGCCCGCATTCAGCGGTTTGATTCACGTCACAGCAGAGGGATTGGAACGCGAGGGGTTGGTTTTGCACGAAGTCCACAGGGATGCGCGGAAGATGGCAAGGACGGCGGCGAGTACGTTCAAGTTGACGGGAATGCCGTCTGCGACGCTGCCATTGGATTTGTGCGCGCCTGCCGAGATGCTGGGCGCGGAGTTGAATTACGAGGGAGAGGGATTTCCACAGGTGAAGAGGGCGGTGGTGGAAAGCGCGAAAGAGATTGGGAGATTGGAGACACCTGCACTTGCGCCAGGTGCAAGTGTTGGAGATCGGGAAAGAGGGAGGTTGAAGTTAATTTGTGAAGCAATTGGGTTGGTAAAAAATGATATTGGAAAAGATATTGTCATTTCGGGGATGATTCCAGGGCCGTACACTTTGCTTTTGTATTTGTGCAACCCCGCGAACATGTTTATGGAAATGAAGAAGGAGCCGCAAGTCATCACAGATGCGCTTTCTCATCTTGTTTCCTTCCTCTCGAAAATTGGAAATGCCTATCTCGAAGCGGGCGCGGACTTCATCACCATTCACGACATGGGCGGCTCCCCTGCTTTTATCGGACCCGCCAGGTATGAGCGATTCGTCCTGCCTGCAGAGAGATTATTAATTGAGAAATTGTCCAAACCGCGTGTGTTATCGGTGTGCGGGAATGTGACGGGGTCACTGCACTTGCTTGCGCAGACCGGGGCAGATGCGATTTCCATTGATCAGACGGTTGGTCTCGATGTGGCGAGACAGGCATTGAAGGATACATTGCTGTTTGGAAATATAGACCCTGTGGGGAAACTGTGGCAGGGAGATTCTGCCAGTGTCGCGGAAGCAGTTCAAAGGTCGAAGGAAGCGGGGGTGGATGTGGTCTGGCCGGGATGCGATCTTGTCCCGCGGACGCCCGTCGAAAATGTCCGCGCTATGCTTGCCTGAGTCGGGGTTTGTATTATCAGTAAATCACGAAAACCTCGCGTAGTTTGCGCTCTCTGGCGCAAATTAGGCGTTAGAGAACGCCAATTACGCGCTTTCGTGAAGTACTGATTATTGATTAACAGTAATCTGGATGAATATATTCAAAGGATGGACCCGAACGCCAAACCACTCGCAGGCCACATGCCAAAGAGCGTGTTGGCTGCGCCGCTGATCATACACGGAAAACTGCATGGCATCGTCACCCTGCAAAATATTGACCGCGAGAATGCCTTCAGCGATTCGGATGTGCGATTGTTGACGACCCTTGCCAACAGTATGAGCGTCGCGCTCGAAAACGCCCGCCTCTGGGAGCAGGAGAAGATGTACCTCAGGGCGCTTCAACGTGAACTGGAAATTGGTCGGGAGATCCAGGCCGGGTTCCTACCCGACACATTGCCGCAGGCCGAAGGCTGGGAAATTGCCGCATCGCTCATCTCTGCGCGGGGGGTTGCAGGCGATTTCTACGATGCGTTCGAGTTGCCCGATGGAAGCATCGGCCTCGTTATTGCAGATGTGTGCGACAAGGGCGTGGGCGCGGCCTTGTTCATGACCCTGTTCCGGAGTTTGATCCGCGCGACGGCCAGCCTGGAATATTTCGAACACACCGAAAGCGCAACCCCGTCACATTCCACAGCCGAGCGCCTCAGACGGGCCATGTTGCTCACAAATAATTACATCGCCGAAACGCACGGGGATAGCGGCATGTTTGCCACCCTTTTCTTCGGCATTCTCGATCCGCGAGACGGCAGGCTCATGTACATCAACGGCGGACGCGAACCGCCGTTCATCCTTCGAGCAGGGATCGTGGGCGAAACCCTTTGCAAAACCGGTCCTGCGGTGGGAGCCACCACAGACGGCCGCTTTGACCTGCTTGAAACGCAATTGCAGGCGGGCGATATATTCTTCGCCTTTACAGACGGCATCCCCGATTGCAAAAACCCTCGCGGCGAATTTTTTGGGCGCGCGCGGTTGCACGATATTTTTCAATGCGCAGGCGAGTCGGCGGGCGGGCTGGTCGATGCCATCAAAACGGAATTGCGTCAATACACCGCAGATGCGGCCCAGTTCGACGACATCACCCTGTTGGCGGTGCGGCGAAAGTAACGGGGAGATTCTGCCGGTGTCGCTGAAGCAGTTCAAAGGTCGAAGGAAGCGGGCGATGTGGCATCGTCACCCAGACGCCAATCGAGCATATCAAAACAATGACAGACGGGCTTTAATCGTCCGTTTTTTCATTTGCACCATTGACGATTTATCGTCTCTTATTTAAACTGAATTTGTTTAGAGGTATCCATGCCAAGAAAACCCAGCACGCAAACCAAAGAGAAGAAAAAATCAACGCCGAAGACCGTCCGTCGCGCATCGTCTTCGCGTTCGTCCGGCGCGGGGGGCATCGTCTCCCGGATCGAAAAGGAATTGCGCCAGCGAAATGCCGAACTGGCGATCATCAATACCATGCAGGCGGCGCTGACTGCAAAATTGGATATTCCCCTCATTTACGAAACGGTCGGCGATAAACTGCGCGAGGTTTTCAACATCGGGTCCGTCACGATCTATTCCGCAAACATCGTCACGGAGATGCTTCACTACGAATATGCATTCGAAAACGGACGCAGATGGGAAATCCAGCCCCGGCCTTTCACAAGTGTACACAGGCATGTGATCGGGCAGATCATCAAGACCAGTAAGCCGTTCGTCGTCAATGAAAAGTTCGTTGAGTTCGCTTCGCAATTCCAGGATTTTCAACGGGCGGCGGGAGGCGTGCCAAAATCCTTTGTGGCTGTGCCGATCATCGTTCACGGAGATGTTGTCGTCGGGCTGACGCTTCAAAATATGGAGGAGGAGAATTATTTCTCCGAAAGCGATATCAGCCTGTTGGAAACGCTTGCCAATGCGATGAGTGTCGCCCTCGAGAATGCCCGCCTGCTGGATGAAACCCAGCGCCTGCTCCGGGAAACCGAACAACGCAACATCGAGTTGGAGGCGATTCGCAAGGCGAGCATTGACCTTGCCTCCAATCTCGATTACGTCACCGTGCTGGATTCGATCCTGAGAAGGGCATCGGCGTTACTGCCGGATATCGAAAACATCAACCTGTTCATGTATGAAAGGAACGAGTTGAAGTTTGGCACAGCCATCGCGCATGGAGTTATCAAGGATGTGCCGGTTGCGAATCCGCGCCCCGGCGGGATGACGGACACGGTTGCAAGAACGGGTGAGATCGTTCTTGTGGAGGACATGAAAACCCATCCCCTCTACAAAAACGCCCCCACGGAATGGAAGGGTGCGCTCATCGGCCTGCCGCTCAAATTCCGCAATCAGGTGGTGGGGGTGATGAACATCCACTTTTCCGATCCGCGCACGTTTGCAGATTCTGAACTGCGGCTCCTGCAATTGTTTGCCGATCAGGCGTCGGTTGTAATCGAGAACTCGCGCCTGTTCAAGGAGACGGAGGAACGGAACGCCGAACTGGCCGTAATCAACAGCCTGCAACAGGTGCTGGTTTCCAAACCCGAGTTTCAATCCGTCATTGACCTGATCGGCGACAAGATCAGGGAAATTTTCGATGCCCAGGTCACCTTGATCTCCCTTTATAACCGCGCAACCGGCGAGATCATTCACCGCTACATCAACGAACGCGGTCAGAGGATCCAACTCGATACTCCCCTCCCGATAGACGGCTTCCGAAAACAGGTGGTTAAATCGCAAAAGCCGCTGTTGATCAACCGGGATTACCTGAAGATCGCCGTGGAAATGGGGGAACAGCCCGCCCTTGCGGGAGAAGCGCCCATGTCGCTTCTTTTTATTCCGATGATCGTCGGAAACGAAGTCACCGGAATCATGAGCCTGCAAAACCTTGACCGTGAAAACGCCTTCAGCGATGCGGATATCCGCCTGCTTTCGACCATTGCGGCCAGCCTCAGCGCGGCGCTCGACAATGCGCGCTTGTTCGAGGAGACCCTGCGCCACGCGCGCGAATCCGCTGTGTTGAATGAAGTGGGGCGCGATATTTCCGCCACCCTCAATCTCTCCAGCGTCATGGACAAGATCACAGCGCACGCGCGTGACCTGTTGAAGGGTTCGAGCAGTGCGGTGTATCTCCCCCGGCCCGATGGAAGGACCCTGCGCGCTCTCACCGCCAAAGGCAACATCGCCCATGAGATTCTCGAGGACACCATTCATATCGGCGAAGGCATCATCGGGTCGCTGGCAAAACTGGGCCGCGCAGAATTCATCAACGATACGAACGCAGACCCGCGAACCGTGCAAATCCCCGGCACAGTGGCGGTGGGCAATGAACGCTTGATGGTGGCCCCTTTGCTTTCCGGCGATAAGGTCAATGGCATGATGGCGGTCTGGCGCGAGGGAGGCGATCCCTTCATCCAGGCCGACCTTGATTTTCTCAAGCAACTCTCCCTGCAGGCGGCCATCGCCATTCAAAATGCAAACCTGTTCGATGAGATCGAAAAACGCGCCAGCGAGTTGTCCATCATCAACAACATGCTCTCCGGCCTGGATCCAAAACTCGAAATCCAATCCATTTACGACAATGTCGGAAGCCGCATCCGCGAAATCTTCGACGCGCAGACCGTCGTCCTCGTGATCTACGACAAAAACACCAACATGACCCATTACCCATACATCATCGAAAATGGGGAACGGCTGGTTCAATCGCCTCTGCCACTGGAGGAGGGGCAGGGAGGATTCAGCGGCCACGTCATCCGCACGGGGCAGGCAATCGTCGTCAACCGCGATTTTGAAGAGTATTCGAATAAATTCAACTCCATCCTGCTCGGCCAGAACCCGGGGGATGTGGATGTCAAGTCCGGCGTATGGGTTCCCATGCTGGTGGGCAACGAAGTAAAAGGGGTGATCTCCCTGCAAAACCTGGAGCGCGAGGATGCCTTCTCCGGATCGGATGTGCGCCTGCTCACCACCATCGCCAACTCGCTGAGCATGACCATCGAAAACGCCCGTCTCTTCGACGAAACCCAGAGCCTGCTCCACGAAATGAAGCGCCGCGCCGCCGAATTGGAAATCCTCAACGAGATCGGCCAGGTGCTCACCCAACAGTTCGACGTGCAAACCATCATCGAAACAGTGGGCGATAAACTGCGCGAACTCGTCCAGGAGGATAACGTGGGCATTGGGTTGTACGACCCGGAATCGAGGACCGTCACCGCGCATTACGTCACCCAAAGGAATGAACGGGTTCAATTCCCGCCCTTCCTTATCAATGATTTCACGATCAAGGCGTCCCTTCAAGGAAAGACCCTCGTCATCAACCGCCAATCCCCCTCGCTGTGGAGAAGGCTGGGCTCCAACATGACCTCGGCAAACGAACTTCCAAAGTCCGTCATCATGGTTCCCATGGTCGTTGGCAGGGACTTGATTGGCGGGCTGACCATTCAAAACTTCGACCGCGAAAACGCATACGACGAATCCATTGTCAAATTAATGGAATCCATCGCATCCGGCATGGCAACCGCCATTCAAAACGCGCGCCTGTTCGAGGATGCGCGCTCCGCCCGCGCCGCCGCAGAACGGGCCAACGAAGCCAAGAGTTCCTTCCTCGCCACCATGAGCCACGAGATCCGCACGCCCATGAACGCCGTCATCGGCATGAGCGGACTTTTGCTCGACACCAGCCTCGATGAAGAACAACGCGATTACGTGGAAACCATCCGCAATTCGAGCGATGCGCTTCTTGCCATCATCAACGACATCCTCGATTTTTCCAAGATCGAAGCCGGGCGCATGGATATCGAATCCCAGCCGTTCGACCTGCGCGACTGCGTCGAATCGGCCCTTGACCTGATCTCTGCCCGCGCCGTCGAAAAAGGCATTGACCTCGCCTACATCTTCGAAGGCGACATTCCCCCGGCCATCGTCGGCGATGTGACCCGCCTGCGCCAGATCATCACCAACCTGCTCAGCAACGCGGTCAAATTCACCGACAAAGGCGAGGTGGTGCTGACGGTTTCCAGCCAGCGATACAAAAACGGCGGCTCGAAGGAAAAAGCGCTCCTCACCTTCTCCGCGCGCGATACGGGCATCGGGCTTTCCAGCGAAGGTATGAGCCGCCTCTTCCAATCCTTCACGCAAGCCGATTCCTCCACCACGCGCAAATACGGCGGCACCGGCCTGGGGCTTGCCATCAGCAGGCGCCTCGCGGAAATGATGGGCGGAACGATGTGGGCAACCAGCGAAGGACGCGGCAAAGGCTCCACCTTCATCTTCACAATCAAAGCCGAGATCGCCCTCCTGCCGCCCACAAAGAAACGCACCTACGCCGGCATCCAACCCGAGTTGAAAAACAAGCGCGTCCTCATTGTGGACGACAACGCCACCAACCGTTACATTCTCAACATGCAAACCTCAAAATGGGGCATGATCCCGCGCGATACCGAATCGCCGCTCACCGCGCTGGAATGGATCGAAAGCGGCGAGACCTTCGACATCGCCATCCTCGACATGCACATGCCCGAAATGGACGGCGTCGAACTGGCGAAGCGCATCCGCAAAACGGGCGTGGCAAAATTTCCATTGGTGCTGTTCAGTTCCATCGGTCGGCGCGAAGCGGGCGGCGATCTCAATCTCTTTTCCACTTATCTTTCCAAACCCATCAAACAATCACAATTGTTCGATACGCTTCTGGGACTCTTCTTCAAACCCGCAGTGGACGAGGAGCATCCGACGACCGAACGCTTCAAACCGGACCCGCAAATGGGTTCCCGGCATCCGTTGAGAATTCTCCTCGCCGAAGATAATACCGTCAACCAGAAACTCGCATTACGCCTGCTGGAGCAAATGGGCTATAACGCCGACGTGGCCGCGAACGGACTTGAAACGCTCGAAGCCATCGAACGCCGGATGTACGACGTCGTCCTGATGGATGTGCAAATGCCCGAAATGGACGGCCTCGAAGCCACCCGCCAGATCATCTCGCGCTGGCCGGAGAATCGTCCCTTCATCATCGGCCTGACCGCCAACGCCATGCAGGGCGACCGCGAAATGTGCCTGGAGGCCGGCATGAATCACTACATTGCCAAGCCCGTCCGCATGGTGGAATTGGTGGATGCGTTGTCCAAGGCCAGGCCGGTGAATGATTCCCGGTAGGGGCGGCCCGCGCGTAACCGGCGTTCTCTAACGCCAACGGGCGCGTAACACTTGTCTCTCTGAGTCTTTTTCTCATATCTTCTCTGTGGACTCCCCTGGCACTGCCCGCCACTATAGTCCCCGAAGCGAAGCGAGCGGGAGGGCAAGTGTGTGGCGAACCGCTGGAACTGTGTAAGGTGAATCATTAAATTGGAGAACCATGTCTGTCATAGACTTGAATACATTCAACACGCTCAGGGAAACAACCGACGCCGATTTCGTCGGGGAACTGATGGATGCCTTCTTTGAAAGCGCGCCCGGCAACATCGCGGAAATGAAAAACGCGCTTGCTGCAAACGACGTTGAAACGTTCCGGCGCGCGGCGCACACGCTTAAATCCAATGCGGCCACCTTCGGCGCAACGGACCTCGCCTCGCTGGCGCATGAATTGGAAATGATGGGGCGGGAAAAAAACCTGAAAGTGGGGAACAGGCTCGAGGTCCTGCAGGAAGCGTATGAACAGGTTAAGATTCTGTTGAACGAGTTGAGGTAATTCCATGTCCGCATCACCATCCACCGACCTCGCCCGCCTGCTCGT
>JBBIUO010000155.1:0-681 GCA_037440205.1 Chloroflexota bacterium | reverse complement strand
AACAGGACGGGCGCATCGTGGAAACCGCCGAAAATGGAAGGGGAGGGCTGGAGAAATTTCGGACCGGCGCATTCGACCTGATGCTGCTCGATATTGAAATGCCCGAGATGAACGGCTTTGAAGTGCTGGAGGCCTGCCTGAAAGATGTTGAACTCCGGCAGATTCCCATCATCATGACCTCCGCCATGGACGAACTCGACGCCGTGGTCAAATGCGTGGAATTGGGCGCGGAGGATTACCTGACCAAACCCGTCAACCCGATTCTCCTGCGCGCGCGGGTGAATGCCAGCCTTGAAAAAAAACGCCTGCGCGACGAACAGCGCAAACTGTTCCGCACCTTTGCCACAAAAGAAGTGGCCGAGCAATTGTTGCGAAGCGGCTTCTCGCTTGGCGGCAAGCAGGTGACCGCCAGCGTGTTGTTTGCCGACATCCGCTCCTTCACCACCATTGCGGAAAGCCAGGACCCCGCCGAGACCATTGACCTGCTCAACCAGTATTTCAGCATGATGTTCGATGCGATCACGAACAACGGCGGGACGGTGAATCAACTGGTGGGGGATGGATTTATGGCCCTGTTCGGCGCGCCCATCCATTATGAAGACCATGGCGAGCGGGCCGTGCGCGCCGCATTGCAAATGCTGGAGCAACTTAAAGTCTTCAATAAAAACCAGCTTGCGCAGG
>JBBIUO010000154.1:694-9101 GCA_037440205.1 Chloroflexota bacterium | reverse complement strand
CGCCGCGCTTGGCTACTTGAATCCCATGTTGGCCGCTGGCGCGATGGCGTTCAGTAGCGTGTTTGTCGTCAGCAACAGTCTGCGCTTGCGAAGCCAGAGGATCTGACAATGTCGAAAACCCAACACACTTCCTCTGTTGATCCTGTTGTTCTCGTCACCCTCGGTGTTGTATTGGTTGCCATCGCCTTCGCCTTGATCGTTCTCCAGCCCTCCGGCGCGCAGACGATTGATGCCGCCTCCGGCGCATGGGCGCAGATGGTGGTGGCCTTTGTCACCGGCCTCACCACGGGCGGACTGAGTTGTCTCGCCGTGCAGGGTGGTTTGCTCGCAGGTTCGCTCGCGCGCCAGATCGAACAGGAATACATTACCCAGGGCGCGCCCGGTCATTTGAAACGGCACGGAAAAAAAGTCGAGATCGCCCCGGCTCGTTCCAATTCCGCATTCCCGATCCTGCTTTTCCTCACTGCCAAGTTGGTCGCCTACACCTTGCTTGGCGCTCTGCTTGGGTGGCTGGGATCCTTCCTCACGCTTAGCCCGGTCACACGCGCTGTGCTGATGATCGCCATCGGCATCTTCATGATCGGCAACGCCCTGCGCATGTTCAACGTCCACCCGATCTTCCGTTATTTTTCCATCGAGCCGCCGAAGTTCATAACCCGCTACATCCGCAAAACCGCAAAAGGGACCGACACCTTCACGCCCGTTTTCCTCGGCGCATTAACCATCTTCATCCCCTGCGGCGTCACGCAAGCCATGATGGCAACCGCCCTCGGCACCGGGAGCGCGGGGACGGGCGCGGCGCTCATGCTTGCCTTCACGCTTGGCACAAGCCCCATCTTCTTTATCATTGCATACCTCACCACCGAACTGGGCGCGAAACTCGAAAAATTTTTCATGCGATTTGTCGCGGTCGTTGTTTTGATTTTGGGATTCGTAACCCTCGACGGCGGACTCAACCTGATCGGTTCCCCGCTCTCGTTTCAAAATTTAACTCGAAACTGGTTGCCCTCCCAAAGCGACTCCGCCCCTGTGACATATCCCCTTGACCAGCCCATCCCCGAAGGCGAACTCATCCTCAACGTCGAAAACAACGGATACTTTCCCTCCACCCTCAAAGCCGCTGCCGATAAAGAGTTGACCTTGAATCTGGTCACCAATCAAACCTATTCCTGCTCGCGCGATTTCGTCATCCCCGCGCTGGGTTACTATCAACCGCTTCCCGAGACGGGCGTTGTCAAAGTGACCATCCCCGCGCAGGAAAAAGGAAGCACGCTCTACTTCACCTGCTCCATGGGCATGTACACCGGGCGGATTGTGTTTGAGTAGGACAAATTTCAATTTGTCCTACAACGAGGATTCCATGATCAAGAAAACCTTTCGTGTCGAAGACATGACCTGCACCAACTGCGCCATGAAACTCGAATCCCTCGAAGACGTCCTAGAAGGCGTCAGGGAGATCAACGCCAGTTACCACAAATTGGAAATGGTCATCGAGTATGACGAATCAAAATTGACAGACGAACAGATCATTGCGGCAGTGAAGAAAAAAGGTTATACAGCGGTGGTGAAGTAGACCCGTTTCCGTTATACTCCCCGCCATGCCGAAATACTACACCCTCGACGAGGCGAACAACGCCTTGAAAACCATCGAGCCGATCCTGGGGGAGATGATGGAAATCGCCGAACAAATTCGCATCCACCAACCGGAATTGTGGGACCTGGTGCAGAAATCTGCGGGCAACGGCGGCAACCCCGAGTTGAGTCAACTGCTTGTGGAATTCGATCATCTCGACGCGCTTTTCCATCAAATCCAGGATATGGGTATCGAGATCAAAGACTTGACCATCGGTCTGGTGGATTTCCGCGCCCTGCACAATGGCAGGGAAATCTATCTGTGCTGGAAATACGGCGAGGGGAGCATCCAGTTCTGGCATGAGATCGAAGCGGGGTTCACCGGGCGTCAAATCATTGATTGGAAATAGCAAGTTGCCAACTCTCACAAATTGACCTATACTTGCCCCATCCAATCCTATTGACTGCCCGAGGGACGATGACCGTAACCACCATTGGACGATACCAGATCGAGAATGAAATTGCGCAGGGCGGAATGGGTGTCATATTTCTGGCGCGCGACCCCTACATTCAGCGCCAGGTCGTTGTAAAAGTGCTGATGTACAGTCACACCCTGGAGGAAATGTACCGCGAGTTCTTCCAGCAGGAGGCGGAGGTGATCGCCGCGCTCGAGCATCCCTGCATCGTACCGATCTATGATTTCGGTTGGCACGGCGAACAGCCCTACATTGTCATGCGGCACATGTCCGGGGGCAGCTTGGATGACCATCTTAGAAAAGGTGAGATCAAACTCACCGACATCGCGCACATCCTCAAGCGCGTGGCCGATGCGCTGGACGCGGCCCATGCGCGGAACATCATCCACCGCGACGTGAAGCCCTCCAACATTCTGTTCGATTCGACCGGCGAATCCTTCCTCTCGGATTTCGGCATTGCAAAATCGCAAAAGGTTTCCGATGACGACGGGGAGGAATACCTCGTTGGCACGCCTGCCTACATGAGTCCCGAACAGATCAAAGGCACCCCCATTGATGGCCGCTCCGATGTGTACGCTCTCGGAGTGGTGTTATATCGCCTGCTCACGGGACAACTCCCATTTTCCAGCAATTCCACCACCGGGCTGATCAACGCCCACATTGACCTGCCGGTTCCCGATATCCGCAAGGTGAAGGCCAACCTTCCCGCCGTGTGGCAGGAGGTGATCGTCAAAGCCATGGAAAAGGACCCCAAGAATCGCTACGACACGGCAGGAGACTTTGCCCGTGACGTGAACGAAGTTGTTTCCGGCAAGTGGTTTTTGAGAAGGCTGTAAGAGCGCAAACTCCATACTCATCAAGACCTTGTTGCCAAAAAGACAAGGTCTATTTTTTTATTGCCGCCCTTTCACTTGTCCACCTGTCTACCTGTCTACTTGTTTACCTGTCTACCTGTCTACTTGTCTACTTGTTTACCTGTCTACCCGCCCACCCAAAGGAGAAAAATGAAAAAAGGAATTTTGTACGGCATCGGCGCCTACGTGTTGTGGGGATTCTTTCCCATCTACTGGAAATTCCTGCACGTGGTTCCCGCCCTGCAAGTTATCGGTCATCGCATTGGCTGGTCGTTCATTGTCTTGATGATTTTCATCCTCTTCACAAAACAAATAAAGGATTTCCGCGCCGCCGCGTTCAACGCAAAAACCATCGGCATTTATGCGATTGCAGGCGCGTTGCTTTCGGTCAATTGGCTCATCTACGTCTGGGGTGTGAACGCGGGCTTCATCGTCGAAACCAGCCTCGGCTATTTCATCAATCCCTTGCTCAGTGTTTTGCTCGGGGTCGTCTTCCTGCGTGAACGTCTGCGCCCCGCACAATGGATTCCCGTGATCCTTGCCGCTGTTGGCGTGTTCTATCTCACCTTCGTCTATGGCCGCCTGCCGTGGATCGCGCTCTCGCTTGCGTTTTCATTTGGCATCTATGGCCTTGTCAAAAAACTTGCGCCGCTTGGTTCGCTTTACGGGCTCACGCTCGAAACAGGAATCACCTTCCCGTTTGCGCTGGCCTATCTTCTCTTTGTCCAGGTCAACGGCACGGGCGCATTTTTACACGACGGCCTGCAAGTGGACCTCTTTTTGATGGGCGCGGGAATCGTCACAACAATCCCCCTGCTCATGTTTGCTTCCGCCGCAAAGCAAATTCCGCTTTCGATGGTGGGCATCCTTCAATACATCGCGCCCACCCTGCAATTCCTCATCGGCGTATTTCTGTATCGCGAGCCGTTCGATCAATCTCATTTGATCGGCTTTGGCATCGTCTGGGTCGCGCTCGTCATCTTCTGGGTGGAAAACTATCTTGCCCATCGCATCCCCGCTGAACCCATTCCAGAACTTGGGGAGGGATGATGAAACTTCTATTCATCGGCGGCACCGGGCTTATCAGTTCCGCCTGCTCCGAACTCGCGGTTGAACGCGGCCATGAACTTTTTCTTTTGAACAGGTCTGCGTCACGGAAATATCCCGCCCCGCGGCATTCGACCATTCTACAGGCAGATATCCACGCCGATTCGACGAATCTTTCCGCGCTGTTGGCTGGTCATCGTTTCGACGCAGTGGTGGACTTTATCGCATTTACCCCCGAAGACATCGCCCGCGACATTTCCCTGTTTCGAGACAGGACGGAGCAATTCGTTTTCATCTCCTCCGCCAGCGCGTATCAAAAGCCTGTAAAAAATTATCTCATCACCGAAGAGACTCCGCTGGAGAATCCGTTTTGGCAATATTCGCGGGACAAGATCACCTGCGAAGAAATGCTGATGAAAGTCCACCGTGAAAATGGATTCCCCGCCACCATCATCCGCCCCTCGCACACCTATGGCCCTTCGCAAATCCCATTTTGTGTGGGGAGCTGGCTCCACCCGTGGACGGTCATTGACCGGATGAAATGCGGGCAAAAGGTCATCGTCCCCGGCGATGGCACCTCGCTGTGGGTGCTCACCTGGAACGCGGACTTTGCCGTCGGTTTGCTTGGCCTGCTCGGAAATAAAAAAGCGGTTGGAGAGGCGTTTCAAATCACGTCAGACGAAGCGCTGAGTTGGAATCAAATCTACCTCGAAGCGTATCAGGCCCTCGGTCAGGCCCCGAACGTGATCCACATCCCCTCGGATTTCATCGCGCGGTTCGACGCTCACGCAATCGGCAGTCTCACCGGCGATAAATCCAACAGCGTGGTGTTCGACAACAGCAAGATCAAACGCTTCGTCCCCGAATTCGACTGCAAGGTGAAATGGAGCGAAGGCCTGCGCCGCTCGCTGGCATGGTTCGAGGCGCATCCTGAATTCCAGACGCTCGATCATGAAGCCAATCGAATCTGGGATAAGATCATTTCGGCATATGAAAGGGCCTTTGAATGATTTTCCCGGGAACGGCGAAGGGGCGGAGATCGATCATTTGGCAAAGCAGACATCGGGTTGGAAAGATGCGGGTTCTATCATCGCGGAGTATAATCATCATCGTCAATGAGGTGAATATGGCAAACAATAAAAAAGGCGTCATTGGAATCCTGACCGGGGGCGGCGATGTACCGGGACTGAATCCAGCCATCCGCGCCGTGACGATCCGCGCTTTGCGGGAAGGCTATCAGGTGGTGGGAATCCGCCGCGGTTGGGGCGGGCTGGTGGATATCATCCGCGATAAAAAGGCGGATAATAGCAACAACTATCAATTCCTCACTGAGGAAATCGTGAACCGCGCCGGGCGCACCGGCGGCACGTTCCTGCACACCTCGCGCACGAGACCCAGTTCGATGAAAAAATCCAGCGTGCCGGAACACTTGCAAAGCCAGTATGCCGAGGAGAAGAACGACCTGACCGCCGAGGTGTTGAAGAACCTCGATTTTTTGGGAATTGATTATTTGATCCCCATCGGCGGCGACGACACGTTGAGTTACGGCGTGCGCCTGTACCAGGAGGGCGTGAAGGTGATCGCCATCCCGAAGACGATGGATAACGACGTGCCAGGCACGGATTATTGCATCGGCTTCAGCACCTGTGTCACCCGCACCATTTCATTGACGAATAGTTTGCGGACGATTGCAGGGTCGCATGAGCGTTTTCTGGTGCTGGAGGTGTTTGGGCGTTACGCCGGTTTCACCGCCATGCTGCCGACGATGGCGGGCGCGGCAAACCGCTGTGTGATTCCTGAATTCAAATTCAACATTGACCACCTGACCGAGCTGATGAGCAGGGATCGCGACGCCAACCCCAGCCATTATTCGGTATTGCTGATCTCGGAAGGGGCAATGTACGAGGGCGGTGAAATGATTTTCGCGGACCGTACCACCGACGCCTACGGCCATGCAAAATTGGGCGGCATCGGCGATCTGGTCTCCGCGCAGATCAAGGAAATTTCCCCGAAGTTCAACGGCGGCAAAACAGTGGACGTGGTCAATCAGAAAATCGGCTACATGGTGCGCGGCGGCGACCCCGACGCAATCGACTCGATTGTGCCGATGGCGTTTGGCAATCTCGCGCTCGACCTTTTGTTGAAGGGCATTCATGGCCGTCTGGTTGTGCTGAAAAACGGCCGTTACGATAACGTGCCGCTGGATGTGGTCACTGCGACGAAGAAGGTGGTTGACGTGAAGCATTTCTACGATACGGACCGCTACCGCCCGATCTACGAAAACTTTGAAATGAAGCCGCTGTTCATCATGACGAGCGAATGACGATTTCAGAAACGAATCATTTTCACCGCCGGGTTCTTCCACGCCCGGCGGTTTTGTTTTTTGACTTTATCGTTTTGGTGCTTTGGGATCACTCGCCACAGAGCGCACAGAGACCTTTGAGAAAAGACTCATAAAAACTCATTTTCCTCTGTGGGTGATCAAAAGTATTTCGCAGGTCATGCTTGCAGCATGACGCTCCCCGAAAAATCGTCACGTTACAAACGTGACCTGCTGTGCCGTGGGAGATCACAGAGACTCTTGAGAGAAGACTCATAAAAAATCCAAGTTGCCACCTTGCGCAACTTGCACAAATATTAACGCGAAGGCGCGGAGTCGCAAAGGAAAAAAACACCAAATCCTGGCGTCTTGGCGACTTTGCGTTAAAAGTCTCGTTCAAAATCAGATCAAAATTCATAGCTGGCAACTTGAGGTAAAACCCCATTCTCCTCTATGGACTCTGTGGCTGATCAAAATCGTAATCCACAGATAAAATAAGACCGAATTGGTTATAATTTCCAAAATTACCAAGGAGTTTCATATGAACTTTGCAATGTGGAAGAAAGCCCTCAATGTCATCCCCGATGTCTCCAAAGAGGAATGGGATCAACTCGACGTGATCTCGAAATGGCTGATCTCCACTCGCGCCGCCGTTCTCATCATGACCTTCATCTCGGCGGCGTTGGCGGGACTCTTTGCCTGGCGTGACGGCGCGTTCAGTTTTGCGCCGTGGCTCGCGCTCGTTTTCGGCCTCATCATGGCTCATGCCAGCAACAACATCTTCAACGACTTCACCGACTTCGTGCGCGGCGTGGACAAGGACAACTACTACCGCACCATGTATGGCGCACAACCTGTTGCTTCCGGCCTGATGACCCAGCGTCAGCACTTGACCTATTTCGCGGTCACCGGCTTGCTCGCGCTCGCGGCGGGACTTTACCTCATCTTCATCAACGCCAATGATCCGATGATCTGGATGTTGCTCGCCTCGGGCGCGTTCTTCGTTTTGTTTTACACCTGGCCGCTCAAAGGGCTTGGTCTCGGCGAAGTGGCCGTGCTTGTCGTTTGGGGACCGCTCATGATTGGCGGCGGTTACTACGTGCTGGCACACGAATGGAACTGGTCGGTTGCCATTGCCAGCATCCCCTACGTGCTTGGCGTCACCACCGTCATCTTCGGCAAACACATTGACAAGATCAGTGTGGACAAAGCCAAACGCATCCACACCCTGCCTGTGGTCATCGGTGAAAAAGCCGCGCGCTACGCCGTGATGACGATGATGATCCTGCCGTATCTTTTCACGGGATATTTGATTCTGACGAAGTTCTTCACGCCTGTGATGTTGATCGTCCTCCTTGCGATTCAGACTCTGCGCGAAAGCCTCCCGCCTCTGGCCAAGCCCAAGCCTGCCACACGTCCTGACGGTTTTCCCGACGGGCAGGGAGGCTGGCCTCTCTACTTCGCGCCCATCGCCTTCCGCAATAACCGCGCCTTTGGTTCGCTCTTCATGCTCGGCCTGCTCGTGGATGTGGCGCTGCGAATCTTCCTCCCTGCGTTTTGGCGATAGCCGCTTTGCCTAATCCGTAACTCGTAACTCGTAACTCGTAACAAAAGGAGGCTTCCATTTCGGGAGCCTCCTACCCTTTCAGGTCACGCACCACGACCTCCTCCACCTCCAGCCACGCCTCGTCATTTTCCAAAACCCCAAACGCAAGTTTCCCCTCCGGCGTAAATGCCGCAAATTGATTATCAATCCAGAGGATGACTCCCAGCGGGGGGTTCGGACTCACCGGCGACTCGAACACGAGAGCATCATCCACCCAAAAAGCGGACCGCTTCGCGCTCCACTCGAGCCTGTATCTGTGCCATTGAGTGACGTCCACCCCGAGAGAGATTCCATCCTCGCCGATGACCTTGCCCAGCAAATTTCTCGTCGCCTTGCGCGAAAACGGAAGCGCCAGCCCGGCAGGGATCAGCAGTGGATGAATTTTTGGCGAACGAAACGCCTGCGCCATGAATCCATTTGCTGGAGTCCCCGGTGGTCGAGTAGGGCGAGTGTTCGTCTCGCCCATATTGAGACCACCGCTTTTGAATGACAGATAATTTTCCTTCGATCCATAAAAAAACCAGATCGCATT
>JBBIUO010000154.1:0-684 GCA_037440205.1 Chloroflexota bacterium | reverse complement strand
GGCAGTGCAGGCAATCGAAACGGACTCCCGCCAAATCCAAGCGACAACCCAAACGGGTCATTCCATAGCCCGAAGCCCCATGTCCCGGGGAGGGAACTGCCCGTAGTTTTTGCACGCAGGCTAAGGCTCGTCCTGAGCGAAGTCGAAGGATCAAGGCGATGCGGAAACTTATGCCGGGGAAGTTGAGAATAGTCATCGAGCTGGGCATCCCGATAACTGCGCGAATCCCCTTTCTGTATTCCCAGTCTCCAACCATTTTCCGTTTTTTCTATCTTTGCATTTCGGGTCGCTCTTTCATTCATCCTTCATCCCTCATCTTTCATCCTTTCCGATTTACCATCCAGATGCCAAACAAAATCACCGCGCCGCCGAGAATGGACGCCCACGTGACCTTTTCTCCCAGCACGATGGCCGCGACGATCATGCTGGCGAGCGGCTCGATGAAAAGAAACGCGCCCGTCTGCGCCGCGGATAGTTGACCGAGCGCGTCGAACCATGCGATGTACGCGAGACCCGTTGTGAAAATGCCAAGATAGATCATTGCCCACCAGCCACGTGAATCGAGCGCCGCAATCTCGGTGTAATTTTTGCCCGCTACAAATGCGGTCAATGTGACCAGCCAGCCGATGGGATAGTGCAAGGTATTTTCTGTAAAAGAGATCTGGCATGTTTCGGAAGAGGAGT
>JBBIUO010000153.1:0-9176 GCA_037440205.1 Chloroflexota bacterium | reverse complement strand
GCCCGCGTTTTGTCCTTCATGACCTTCCCCTATCTTGATGAAAACAAGGAATTGAACGACGCCGCCCGCAAGGAAGTGGACGGTTCATTTGTCGCACTGACAGCTGGTACAACCCATTATGAATTGGGCGGCCCCGAAAATGGAAAACCCGTCGTCCTCGTGCATGGATTTTCCGTCCCGTATTTCATCTTCGACCCCACGTTCGATTTTCTGACAAAAGCAGGTTTTCGCGTCCTGCGTTATGATTTGTTCGGGCGCGGATTCTCGGACAGGCCGCGAGTCGTGTACGACATCCATTTGTTCGTCCGCCAACTCAGGGAGTTGCTCGATGCGCTGAACATGCAACAGGTGGATCTGCTTGGGCTTTCGATGGGCGGGCCGATCACGGCGGCCTTCGTCGGCCAATATCCGCAGAGGGTTGACAAACATATTTTGATCGACCCCGCGGGCGGCAAACGGATTGCGCTCTCCCGTCTGCTCGAGGCGGTGAAAATGCCCATTTTTGGCGAACTGGCCCTCGGTCTGTTTGGAAGCGGGAGCATGGTCAGGGGAATCGCCTCCGATCTGTTCGAGCCGAAACTGGTGGAGCATTTTCAATCGCGATACAAAGTCCAGATGCAATACAAGGGATTCAAACGTGCGATCCTCTCCACCATGCGAAATCGAATGCTCGAGTCGTTCCGCGAGACATACGAGCAGGTTGGCCTGTTGAAAAAAACGACCCTGATCTTCTGGGGCAAAAACGACACGACCACGCCGTTCGAGGATAGCGCGGTCATTCGCAACGCCCTGCCGCACGCGGAATTTCACGCCGTCGAAAATTGCGGACACATCCCGCATTACGAAAAACCCGAAGTGGTAAACCCGATCCTGCTGGAGTTCTTGTCGAAATGAACAAACAGGACATTCAACTGCTTTACAAATACAACTCGTGGGCGAATGCCCGCATTTTGAACGCCGCCGCAAACGTGACACAAGAACAATTCCTCGCGCCCGCTTCGTTTCCGCATGGAGGATTGCGCGGCACGCTGACTCACGCGCTCATGGCCGAATGGATCTGGCGCAATCGCTGGGAAGGCGTCTCGCCCACGTTCTTCATCGAGCCTGAGGAGTTCCCCACATTTGATTCCCTCCGCGCACGCTGGCTGGAGGAGGAAAAGGCGTTGAATGTGTTTGTGAAAAACCTGACGGATGAAAGATTGAACGCGCCCTTCCAATACAAGACCACGCGCGGCGAGGCGAGGGAGAATATTCTCTGGCATGTGATGGCGCATGTCGTCAACCATGGCACACAGCACCGGAGCGAAGCCGCCGCTATGCTCACGGAGTTGGGATTCTCGCCCGGCGATATTGACCTCGTCGTTTTTCTGCGCGAGATGAAATAATGCCGCGCTACCGCGTAAGAGACGCTCTCTAGCGTCGTATAACAATGGACACAATCAAAAACTTCCTTTTACGCAACCGATACAAGATCGCCATCTTTGCCTTGATGGTGGCCGCCTCGGCAATTTGCGTTTTTCTCGTGGCGGCGCGAATCGCTTACAGCGATACAGTGCGCTACACCAACCTAGTGTGGAATCTTTTCCTCGCGTGGATTCCCTTTGTGCTGGCCTATCTCGCCTACATCCTTTCATGGAAAAAGTGGCTGTTGTACCTGGTCATTCCAGTTGCCGCCTTCCTCTGGCTGATCTTCTTCCCCAATGCTCCTTACATCCTCACAGATTTGCAACACCTTGCAAAAGAATCCACGAGCGCGCCACTTTGGTACGATGTCATTGTCATGGTCTGGTTCTCGTGGACAGGATTACTGCTCGGCCTCGTCTCCCTCTACCTGATGCACGACATCATCCAACGCATCTTTGGCCGCATGATCGGCTGGGCGTTCGTCTTCGTCGTTTCTGGCTTGAGCAGTTTCGGTGTGTATCTTGGCCGCTTCGTCCGATTCAATTCGTGGGACATCCTCAACGACCCAAAGGAAATCGCCGTCACCATCCTCGGCCTCGCCGTTGACCCGTCCAAGCGGCTGGTGGCGTTCACCTTTTTGTTTGCGGTCTTTTACATTTTCGTCTATCTCACGTTGTACTCGTTCGCCCATCTCGTGCGCGAAAATCCCGTTCCAATAGATCGCGAAAATCCCGCGTAGCCTGCGCTAGAGAGCGCGGACTATACAGCGCGGACTATACAGCGCGGACTATACAGCGCGGACTATACAGGCGTTAGTTCCCGAATCTGCGAGCGTTTGAAAGCATTTGAAAGCAGGCGTTTTTATAATGGGTCTCAATCAACGGAGGCTAAAACCATGAAAAAACTTTACGACCATGTCCAACCATTCAAGTTCCGCCTGACGGTTTTCGCGCTGCTGTGCGGAGCCACACTGCTTTCCCTGCTTCTCTTCCGTTTGCGTTTTGAATTGAGCGGCACGCTGGATTACGTCTTTCTGGTAGGGAACATTTTCCTTGCGTGGATTCCGCTTGGGTTTGCCCACCTCGCCACCACGTTTGCATGGAGGCGCAGGTATGTTTTGTTGAGCCTTCCAATCGCGGCGACGCTCTGGTTGTTGTTCTTCCCCAACGCGCCGTACATTCTCACCGACCTGCAACATCTCGGATATCCCAGGCCCGGCATCCCCGTCTGGTTCGACGTGTTGCTCATCATCTGGTTCGCATGGACGGGGCTTTTGCTCGGCATGGTCTCGCTTTTCCTGATGCAGGATATTGTCCGCCGTGAATTCGGGGGCATCGTAGGCTGGCTCTTTGTCTTTGCAGTGGGCGTTCTCGGAAGCCTCGGCATTTACATCGGCAGGTTCCTGCGCTGGAATTCGTGGGATTTGCTGTTCCACCCGCTTGGGCGTTTCTCTGAATTCATTTATTACGCGATGCACCCAAGTATGCAATCCATTATTTTCATCATGGTGTTCTCCGCCTTTTTCATTTTCTTTTACGTCACCATCTATGCGTTCGGGCTCTTGCTCCATGAGCAGGCGGGGCGCGTTCAACAGGAAACTTCATGAACCCTCTCATCGTCCTGCGCGGCGGCGGCGATCTTGCAAGCGGCGTTGCCTTGCGCTTGCATCGCACCGGCTTTCAAGTTGTGATTCTCGAATTGGAAAAACCTCTCGCCGTGCGGCGGACGGTTGCATTCAGCGAGGCGGTCTACGAAGGCGTTCAAACTGTCGAGGGGGTGACAGCGCGTCTCGTTTCGCCGGACCAGTTTCAGGTCACGTTGGAAGCGGGTGAAATTCCCGTGCTGATCGATCCGCAGGCGAACATCCTTCACAATCAATTTTTGACGAGTCCACGATCCACGTTTGTCATTGATGCGCGATTGTTGAAGACTGCATCCGAACCGTTGGACGTGAACGTCCCGCTTCATATCGGACTTGGGCCTGGATTCAGCGCAGGTGAGAATTGCCACGCTGTGATAGAGACCCGCCGCAGTCATACCCTCGGCAGAGTCTACTGGAACGGGCCTGCCCAACCCGACAGCAAACAACCCGATGGCGACCCGCGCCGTGTGCTCCGCGCTCCCCACGATGGCACTCTCACCGCACTCGCGGCCATCGGCGATCACGTGACAGAAGATCAGCCCATTGCTGAGATCAAATCGGAAATCGTAAATCGTAAATCAAAAATTGTGAGCCCTTTCGATGGCGTCCTGCGCGGAATCATCCGCCCTGGCATCGAAGTGACCGAAGGCACGAAGATCGGCGATGTGGACTCGCGCGGCGATGCCAGCGCCTGTTATCTTGTTTCAGACAAGGCGCTTTCCGTCGCTGGCGGCGTGCTGGAAGCGGTGCTAATCAAGTTGAATGAGTTGGGGGCGGAGCAAATGTAGAGAGCGGAAACACGATCTCGAACGTCGAACCTTCCCCCAGTTTACTTCGAACTTCGATTTTGCCATCGTGCAATTGAGCGATGCCATCCACGATGGCGAGTCCCAGCCCACTGCCGGCGGGAGTTGATTCATCGTCGCTGCGCGCGCGGGATTTATCTGCGCGGTAGAAACGGTCGAACAGATGAGCAAGGTGTTCGCTTGGGATGCCGGGCCCGCTGTCAGTAACACGCACCCAGCCCAAAGTCCGAGTAGGATGCGTGCCCGTTTCAACGGTCACCTGCCGCTTTTTATCGGGTTCATTCTGCGCCGTGTATTTGATCGCGTTCTCCACCAGATTCGTAAGCATCTGCATCAGGGACTGGCGGTCGCCGTGAATGACGACTTCGGGAAGTTCGCCCGCGACAAGTTGGATGTGCTGGCGGACGGCCAGCGGCTCCAGCCGTTCGATGACATCGAGCGCGAGATCGCTCAAATCCAGCGGTTCTTTGTGCAGGGCTTCGCGGCGTTCGTCCAGCCGCGCCAGGGTAAGCAGATCGTTGACGAGATGACTCATCAACTCGTTTTCCGATTGAATCACCTGCAATGCGCGTTGATATTCCTTCGCGGGGCGCGACGCGGAAAGCGCGCGGGTTGTTTCCAAATTGACGATGGTCAGCGGCGTGCGCAATTCGTGACTGGCATCTGCCGTGAATTGGCGCTGGCGGGCAAAGGCCGATTCAAGCCGCGCCAGCATGGAATCGAACGCGCCGGCCAATTGACCGATCTCATCCTTTTGCGGCAGGTTCAGGCGTTGACTCAGATCCGTCTCGCCGATGGAGCGCGCCTTTGCGGTGATCGCTTTCACGGGGCGCATGGCGCGATCTGCCAGCCAGAAGCCGCCCGCAAGCGCAAACACCAGTGTGAACCCAATCAAAGCAAGCAGGGCGAGAAACAACTTGCCCAACTCATCGCGCGGGTCGAGCGGAGTTCCCAGCGCCATGAAACCGGTGAGCACATCGGCGGAATAAAGCGGCACGATGCGAAAAACGTAACTGATGCGGCGGCCTTCACTGATCAAGGTTACGTACTCGGTCAATGCCTCGTGTTCGGTAATTTCGGTATTTGTGAGATCAATTCCCGGCGGGCGCGGAAACGGTCCCCACATCTTTTGAACAATTCCATCGGAAGTGTAAAAGATAAGCACATCGCCGCGCACAAGCGGCGTTTCGTCATCGCTGACTCCCCCAAAAGGGTCTTGCGTTCCGATGGAGAGAAAGCCGTCGCGTTCCAATCCCAAAAAGTTTTCGATCTTTTCGATCCGTGTTTGGAGTCGCGTGAGCGCTTCGGCTCTCAATTCATGCACCTGCATGTAAAACAGCAGGCCGCTGAAACCAATCAGCAGAACGGCAAGGATGAAGACAAACCACAAAGCAAGCCGAAAGCGGATGCTGTGTAGGAGCAGGGAAATGTTTTTCAAAAATTGCACGGGAATCTCATGAAGGGCGGCGCAGGCGATAGCCCGAACCGCGCACGGTTTCTATCAACTTCACATCGAAGGGATCGTCCACTTTGCGGCGCAGGCGGCGGATGTACACATCCACCACATTGGATTGGACAGTGGCGTCGTAACTCCACAAATGATTCTCCGCCATCTGGCGCGTGATCAGACGGTTGGGATTCCGCATGAGATATTCGAGCAGTTCGTACTCGCGCGCGGTCAGGTCAATGGACTGGTCATTTCGTTTGACGAAATGCGTGGCGGGGTCCAGCACCAAATCGGCGATGGTGATGAGGCCGCTCTTGTCGTCGGATTCGCGCCGCATCAATGCGCGCAGACGGGCCAGCAATTCATCCAGCTCGAACGGCTTGACGAGGTAATCATCCGCGCCGCCATCCAACCCCAGCACGCGGTCTTCGAGCGCGTCGCGGGCGGTGAGCATCAGGATCGGCGTCAGCACACGCTTGCTCCGCAGGGAACGGCAGACTTCGACGCCGTCGCGTTTTGGCAACATCACATCCAAGATGATCACGTCGTAAGCCGTGAATTCGGCCAGGTCCTCCCCTTCCACACCGTCGTAAGCCGTATCCACCGCGTAGCCACTATCCTCAAGACTGAGCCGCAGGGAATCGCTCAGCCGTTTGTTATCTTCCACCAAAAGAATTCGCACGCCATCCTCCGCTGAATATTGGGTGGTGGGCTCGTGTAAATGCAGCGAGATATTATCTCGCTCAACTGACATCATCATGCACACCGACCCATTACCGAATATTGTAGCATGGCAAAATGACCGGAGGATGACAGACTCATCGGCGGGTTGTCATAACCCTGTCATCTTCCTTCGCTATACTTTGCCGATGTAAACAGGAGAAAACCATGAAAAAACATTACACAGCCCTGCTCGCGGCATTCATCATCACCCTCTTCATCGGAGGCGGAATGCTTTTGGAAAGCGTCAGCGCGCTGGTAAATCCAAACGGACTGCCTGTGGCAAGTTCCCCGGCCGAGGTCACAGCGACCGCCCAATATCAATCGGCCGAACAGGCGCAGATAGATCAACTGCAAAAACTCGTCGCGGATTACCAGGCGCGCGAAGCGCAATACCAGGCCGAACTGGCAAGCGCCGGCCAGCAACTTCAGCAGGCCAACAGCCAGGTTCAGCAATATCAAATGATCCTGATGGCCCTGCAAAGCCGCGGCCTCATCACCGTCACCTCAGACGGGCGCATTTTTGTCAACGAGTGAGGAAAACAAAATGAAACTCTGGAAAAGCATCATTCGAATTTGGATCACACTGACTTCGCTGGTCAGTTTTCTCATCGGCTGGGCGGTGCTGGCGCATTCGCCCAAACCCAACCCGTTCAAAGCATCCGACCTGCCCCCGATGCCCGAGCTCAAGCCCGTGCCGTCTCTCGAAGAAATCATGTACTCAGGACAATCATCCTTCAATTCCATCCAGGTTATCCCGCGCACCGTATTTCTGCGTACGAGTGGCTCCTAAATGCAAATGGATTCATTTCGCGCGATGAACTCGGAGATCGTGCTCATCGCGCAAGGCGAACTTTCACAAGTCACGCCCGGCTTCCTTGCGGCGCGAACCTTCATCGAGGCGAGCGAAAGGCGCTTCACCCGTTTTTCGGAACAAAGCGAACTCTCCCAATTGAATCGTTCGGCAGGGGCATGGTTAAACGTTTCGCCGGACCTGTTCGAGGTCATGAAAGAAGCGCTGGTTTATTTCCACAAAACGAATGGATTGTTCAACCCGTCCATTTTGCCGAATTTGAAACGCGCCGGTTACACAAGAAGCATGGATGAAATTCGCCGCTTCGGCGCCGACCCTCAGCCTGCCACCCAATCTCAAACATTCGACTCCGCCTTTGCATCCATCCAGTTTAATGACTTGGCCCGATCCATTCTTCTCCCTCCAAACATGCAGATTGACCTCGGCGGAATCGCCAAAGGCTGGATCGCGGAACGCGCCGCACGTTTGCTCAGTGAGTACGTTCCCGCTTGCGCTGTCAGCGCGGGCGGCGACATGTTCCTGATCGGCTACCCCGAAGGGCAGGATTTTTGGGAAGTGGGACTCGAAGACCCGCGCGCGCCTGAAACGAATCTCTCGCTTTTGTTGTTGCAGGAAGGGGCGGTGGCAACCTCATCAGTTGTCAAGCGCGCGTGGAAGCAGGGAGAAATATCCCGCCATCATCTCATTGATCCGCGCAGTGGCGAACCGGCAAACACCCGCTGGTTGAGTGTCACGGTCCTTGCGCCTCATGCCGCCGCCGCTGAAACATTCGCCAAGGCCTTTCTCATTGCAAATGAAGATGACGCATACCTGCTCCGTTTGCAGAATCCCGAACTCACCGCCCTCGCCGTGGACGCGGATGGGAATCTTGTCACCCTTGCCACCCCAAAGGAAATTGTCAATGTCCCTCGTTAGTTTCATTTCAAAGTTATTCGCCGCAGACAGCCTTCAGTTCTGGTGGTATCTCACCCGCGCCGCCGGGTTGATGGGATATTTCCTGATATGGCTTTCCACCTTTTGGGGGCTGGTGATCAGCAGTAAGATTTTGGATGGATTCATGGATCGCACATTTACCTTCGATTTCCATGAATATCTTTCGCTCATCGGGCTGGGATTCATCGCCGTTCACGTTTTGGTGTTGCTTGCCGACAAATACCTTCCTTACAATCTCTGGCAGATATTGATTCCCTTCCTTTCGCCGTATCGTCCGCTCTGGGTGGGACTCGGCGTGATCGCGTTTTATCTCAGCCTGCTGGTGACGGTCACGTTCTATCTCAGGAAAATGATCGGAAACGAGATATTCCGCAAACTGCATTACCTGAGCCTTGTGGCCTACCTCGGCTCCACCCTGCACGGACTGTACGCCGGCACCGATTCGGCGCTGGCAATCACAAACCTGCTTTACAAAGGCACGGGGTTGATCACGTTGTTCCTGCTCGTCTACTGGCTGGTGATCCTCCGCTTACGCAAGCAGGAACAGGATCAACTGGAAATGGAACGCCTGCACGCGGAATTACGAAAGAAGAAGCAGGCGCGTCTCGCCGCACAAAAACGGACGACGAAACTGGCATCGCGATGAAATTGCTCCATGGATGGCGCTCCCTGCGCCGTCCCCGGCGCAGGATTTACTCGCACACATGCCCGGCGGGCGACGCCAAAGAAACGCCGCCGGGGACGGCGGCTGGAGCGCAAGTTAAAACTGTATTCCGATGAAATCAACCCATGGATTGCGACTCTTTGGAGGAAAGGATCGGTTCGACAGCGGGTTTTAACTCCCATTGACGCAGGCCGTTGCGGAAGAGGAACATCAAGGCCGCCCCGCTGAACAAACACAAGGCATTGATCAGGATCGCAGTCTGTGTGCCGAGGTGTTCGGCGCTGTTGCCGATGGCAATGGAAGCAAGCGGCTGTAGCCCGAAGGTGAGCATCGTAAAGAGACTGATGATCCGCGCGCGCATGTCGCCGGGAGCCATGAGTTGAAGCACGCCCAGACCGGTGGTCAACACCAACGGCGCGCCGAGGCTGACGCAAAAGATGGCCGCCATCGAAAAGGGAAGCCAGGTGGAATTCGATAACAAAAAGAAGAACATTCCCACCCACACCGCCGCGCCGCTGACGATGAGTCCGATCCGTTTTGCCGCCTGCGAAAGCGGCAACAGTATCAGCGTGGAGATCAACGCGCCCGCGCCGGACGAAGCGAATAATAATCCATACGTTTGCGAGTCGCCGTTAAGAACGTGGTCTGCCACGGAGGGGAGAATGTTGAAGATGGAGAGCCCGAAAAAGGTCACGAGCGCCGCGAAGATCATCAAATCCACCATGCGCGGCTGGGAGCGGATAAAT
>JBBIUO010000152.1:0-9195 GCA_037440205.1 Chloroflexota bacterium | reverse complement strand
TGGCCCTTGACACCACGCTCACACCCGAACAACACGATTTCCTGCAAACCGCCCAGCAAAGCGCAGACGCCCTGCTCTCCCTGCTCAACGACATTCTAGACTTCTCCAAGATCGAGGCGGGTAAATTTGAATTCGAAGCGATTGACTTCAACCTCCGCAACACAGTCGAGGATGTGGCGTACACGCTCGCAAAACGCGCACAGGATAAGGGCCTGGAACTCGCCTGCCTCGTTCACCCGGACCTGCTGGCTGATCTGCACGGAGACGCGAATCGCCTGCGTCAGGTTTTGGTCAACCTCGTTGGAAACGCGATCAAGTTCACCCATCAGGGCGAGATCGTGATCCGCGCCAACCCCATCAAAGAGACGAAAACCCACGCCACAGTCCACTTCTCGGTGCAGGATACCGGCATCGGCATCCCCAACGAAAGGCAGGCCGCAATCTTCGACCGTTTCACGCAAGCCGATGGCTCCACCACCCGCAAATACGGCGGAACGGGGCTCGGCCTGACCATTTCAAAACAACTGGTCGAAATGATGGGCGGAAAGATCGGCCTGGAAAGCACGCCCGGCGTCGGAAGCACATTCTGGTTCGAATTGACGTTTGAAAAACAGCCGCTTGATAAACGAGGGACAGCCCCGCTCTCGCTCACGCCCGTGAACATGCGCGAAACCCGCGTACTTTGCGTGGACGACAACCAGACCAACCGACTCATCCTCACACGCATGGTCGAGGGATTTGGCTGCCGCATCGAAGCCGTTGCAACGGGCGCAAAAGGATTGGAATCCCTCCGCAACGCGCAACGCGCAGGCGACCCGTACAAAATCATCCTGCTCGATATGCAAATGCCCGGCATGGACGGCGAACAAACCGCCCGCGCCGTCAAAAGCGACCCATCGGTGAAAGACGCGAAGATCATCATCCTCACCTCGATGGGCAAACGCGGCGACGCGGAACGGCTCAAGGCGCTCGGCTGTTCGGCGTACTTGCTCAAGCCGGTCAAGCAACAAATGCTGTACGATGCCATGGCCGCCGTGCTTGGCCGCAAGGAAGAGACAGGCCCCGCGCTCATCACCCGCCACATCCTTTCCGAACAGCGCCGATTCGGTTTGCGGCTCCTGCTTGCCGAAGATAACCCGATCAACCAAAAACTCGCTGTCACTCTTTTGCAAAAGGCAGGCTATTCTGTAGATGCGGTTGAATCGGGCGCGCAGGCGCTTGAAAAGGTGAAGGCAGAATCGTACAATGCGGTATTGATGGACGTGCAAATGCCGGAGATGGACGGCCTCGAAGCGACGCGCCTTGTCCGTCAATGGGAGGTGGAACAGGGCAGGCACATTCCCATCATCGCCATGACCGCACACGCCATGAGCGGCGACCGCGACAAGTGCATCGAAGCCGGCATGGACGATTACATCTCCAAACCGCTCGAGCCGAGAGTCCTTTTCAACGCGCTCGACCGCTGGACCCAGGTTGATTTGTCTGCCGCCATTCCAGAATCGAAGACACAGGATTATTCCTCGCCGGTGGATGTTTTTGCCGAAGGATCGGACGACGGACTCTTTGGCGAAACGGCATCCCTCGCTTCACACGAGACGAAGGTGCCTGCTTCTGTTTCCCTGGCAGAATCCACCCGCGACATTCTCCCCATCAATTTTGAATCCGCGATCCACCGCTTCGACGGCGACCGTGATTTCATGAAGGAGATGGTGTTGGAATTCGCCGCCCACCTGCCCGACCGCATGAAGGAAATTCACTCCTCCCTGGATAACCCCAACACCCTCGGACGCCTCGCCCACAACCTCAAGGGGATTGCCCTCAACTTCAGCGCCGAACCCATTGCAAGCATCGCCCTCGCGCTCGAAGAACTTGGCAAACAGGAAGACCTGACCGATGCCCCCGCCCTCGTCGCCCTGCTTGATGCGGAAGTCAAGCGAGTGGAGGAATACCTGTCCAGCCACTCGCCATGAAAAGGAGTCTTCATGATACGCGTTCTTGTCATTGACGATGAACCCCTGAATCATCAACTGGTGGCCCGCGCGCTGGAGCCGCTTCAATGCTCCCTGCAATCTGCCGAGAACGGTCAGAGCGGAATCAGCCTCGCCCACAGCATCCAGCCCGACATCATCATCACCGACGTGATGATGCCCGGCATGAACGGCTACGAACTCACCCGCACCCTGCGCCGCGACCCGCAATTTGCCTCCACACCGATTCTCGTCCTCACCGCGCAAGGCGGTTTGCAGGATAAACTCAAATCTTTTGAAGCCGGCGCCGACGATCACCTCACCAAGCCATTCGAAGCCGCCGAACTTTTAGCCCGGGTGACGGTCATGCTCAAACGCGCGGCGCCCGCTCAAGGGTCAGGGGCAGAAGCGGCCTCCGGCGAAACAGGTCACATGATTGCGGTTCACAGTCTGCGCGGCGGGACTGGGTGTTCCTCGCTGGCGGTCAATCTCGGCATTGGGTTATCTGAATTATGGAAGAGACCCGCCATCCTGCTCGATTTGACGATGACCGCCGGGCAGGTGGCGTTGATGTTGAACATGACCCTGCGGCGCACCTGGGCCGACATCGCCCGCATCGCCGCCGCCGAACTTGAAATGAGCGTTTTGAGTTCCATCGTCGGCGGGCATGAAAGCGGTTTGCACTTCATCGCCGCGCCCACCTTTCCCTCCGAAGCCGAAACCCTTCACGGCGAAACGCTGGGCGCGGCGTTCAAACTCATCAAGGAACAGTACGACTACGTGGTTGCAGACCTGCCGCACGATTTCAGCGAACCCGCCATTCAGGCGCTCGACGCCGCCGACGTGATCCTCGTCGTTGCCACGCCGGATATGGCCTCCATTCGCGCCGTCACCGCGGCGATGGACACGTATCAAAAACTCGGGTACCCGCAGGAAAAGATCAAACTTGTGTTGAGCGCCATCTTTCCGCACTCCAATTTGACAAAGGAAAAGATCGAAACCGCGCTCAAGATGCCCGCCCTCACCACCATCCCCTACGTGCAGGATGTCTTCGTGGATGCCATCAACCTCGGCCAGCCGCTTATCTTCGCAAAGCCGTCCCTGCCCGTCACGGCCCTCTTCGAGGATTTTGCCCTGCGCGTCAGCAAAGACTCGCATAAAAAATCCAAACCCGAAAATCCCTCCGAAATGTGGAAGAGGGTTTACAAACGTTTCCAGGAAAGAAGAAAGTAAACTCCCCCAAGCACGATCAATGAATTTCCCAGGCTCCACAGGTCTTTACCCGTCGAAGCCTGTTGCACCAGCGCAAACAACGAAACCAGCACAAGCACGATCAAAAAGAAAAACGCGTAAATATAACTCTTTGTCCGTTTTATCAATGTGCCAATGATCCACACAATGGGAATGAGATATGGAATCTGGTCGTACGCCCAAAGATAGATCGTGCTGACGAATCCAACGGGGATGATGACGTTCATCGCTTCCCACGCCGACCATTGAGCCTGATTCTTCCAAAGGGAGAATCCAGCCACCCCAAGCAGGATCAGACTCAAGGTCCCGCCCAGAAGCGGCCAGCATGGCGAATTTCCCTTGCAGGCAAGATACGCAAACGCCCACACATTCGAATGGACTCCCTGAGTCCGATCCATCACGGCTTCGCTCGCGCCGCGGAATTTGATCACCCACAGCGGGTCCTGAATCATGCCGATGACCAGCAATGCGATCCCGCCGATGGCAACGCCGAGGATGGCCTTCCAATCGCGACGAGCAAGCAACCAGATTCCCGCCAGCAAAAGAATGGTGACTCCCTGCGGCGGTTTGAGCATGGTCAGCGCAAGGACGATGCCCGCCAACAGGGATTGATTTTTTTCGAGGAGGAGAATCGCGCCGAGGAGCGCGAGCAATGCCAGCGCGCCGATGGAGCCTGTGTGCAGGGTGAGGTACATCGGCCCGAAGAAAAACATCGCCGAAAAAATGGGAACCAGCAAACGTCTCTGCGCGGATTCTTCCCAGTGATCGAGCAGTAAAAATATCGTCAGCGCGACGATGAGCAGGGTAATGACCTGCCACGTGATGTAGGCGGCGGGAAGCGAAAGCAACCCAAGCGGAATGCAAAAGACAGCCAGCGGCAACGGGTAGGGAAATATTTTATTGGGTTGCCATTTGATGCCGTACGTTTCGTGACCCGCCAGGTATTGCGCTTCGTCGTAGGGATTTTCGCCTTGAAGCAACATCCGCCCCGAAAGCCAGAAGAAGGTGAAGTTTGAACTTTGAAAATCGAAGGTGTTGTAACTGAGCCGCGCGCGCAAAAAGATCATTCCCCCAATCAAGGCAAGTGTGACGAGAATGCCGAGAGTTTTTTGAAAAGATGGTTTCATTTCTTCATGATGTTGCACAACCAAGAGCAGAAAAAAGCGATAACCGTAGCGCCGTAGTAACGACTTCAGTCGTGATTTTACGGGGCAAAAGCGACTGAAGTCGCTACTACGTGTATGACGATCTCCCGCTCAGTGCGAATATCGTTATTCCAACAAATCCTTCAACTTCGCAAACGGTGAATCGGATTGATCCTGCCGGTGGCCGCAGTCTTTTTCGTTGAGGTTCTGTCCGCATTCGGGGCAGAGACCCTTGCAATCAGGCTTGCAGATGGGGCTGATGGGAATTTCGAGCAGGGCGTATTCGCGGAGCAACGCGGCGAGGTCAATGTGGGCGTCTTCGGGGAGGATGAGGCCGGAGTCCGTTTCGGAGCGTTTGTCGAAGGCGTATAGCTCGGTGAAAGACCAATCGAGTTCGTGGTTGAACTCGCTCAGGCAGCGCACACAGTCAAGCGTGGTCTCGGCGGAAAAATCGGCCTGCACTACGAGTCCCTGCGGGGTTTTGCCCACATTGACATTCCCCTCGAAATTCCGCAGTTCAAGGTCATCGCCGAGGATGATTTTGTTGAATTCAAACGGGAAGTCGTAGTTGTTGCCAACTTCCTCGTAAATGATGAAGCCAACGTTGATGCGGAAGGGTTTTCTGGGGCTGGGCATGGGAGGGGAAAGGATGAATGAGGGCGGGGTGCAAGTTACGGGTTGCGGGTTGCAAGTTACGAGTTACAAAGCCAGGCAACCACTGCAAACGACTCAACGACCAAACGACCAAACGACCCAACGAACAACGACCCAACGACCTAAACCTTCCGATCCACAATGTATTTCGCCAGGTTTTCGAGGGCATCGCGTTCGGCGCAGGATTCAAAAGAGGAGAGAATCGCGAGGGCGCGGTCAACGTGGCGCTCGGCTTCGAGCATGGCCTGACGGGAGGAGTCGCTTGCGCGGATGTTCTCCACGAGGCGGGTCATGTTTTCGGTGTTGGTCCAGCCGCCGCTGGGAAGCGAAAGCACATCGGGGTCGCCCGGATTTGTCTCGGCGTAGTAAATGGCCGGGAGAGTCACCAGCCCGTTGTGCAAGTCGGAGCCGAGCGGCTTGCCCACGGCGGCCTGTTCGCCGTTGAAATCGAGAATGTCGTCCACAATTTGAAACGCCATGCCGATCTGGTAGCCAAAATCGCGCATCGCTTCGATGGTCATTTCATCCACCGGGCTGACCATGGCCGAGGCGCGCGCGGTCATTTCGAATAACGAGGCGGTCTTGGCGTAAATGCGCTTGTAATAATTATCGCGGCTGACCAGTCCGCGCGAGGTGAACATCTGCGTCAATTCGCCATTAACGATGATCGCCAGCGTTTCGGAAAACAATTTCATCAGCGGCAGGTGGTCGGTCTCTGCGGCGAGTTTGGCGGCGCGCGCAAAAAGGAAGTCGCCGGTCAACACGGTGGCAGGCGGCGACCAGCGCGCGTTCAACGTGGGCATTCCGCGCCGAAGCAACGCGCCGTCAATCAAGTCATCGTGGACGAGGGTGGCCGTGTGCAACAACTCCACGGCCGCGCCGAGGGTGACGAGTCGCTCAAGGGGCGCAGACAGCATGTTTCCGATGAGCAGGCCCAGGGTCGGGCGGACGCGCTTGCCTCCCGCCGCAAGCAAGTGTTCCAATGCGGCGCGCAAGTCGGGGTGACTCTCGTCGGCCTGCATCCGCATTCGTTCTTCGACGAGTTTTATTTCCTGTGTGATGGGTGAAAGAAAAGTTACCGCGTTCAAATCAGTCTCCCCATGCGAAGAGCCGCGCCGCGTTGGCGGTTGTGACGTTGGCGATCTCCGCAGGGCTTTTGGAATGGATTTCTGCTATTTTATCAGCAATGTGATGAACAAAGGCAGGTTCGTTCCTTTTGCCACGAAACGGCACGGGAGCGAGGAAAGGCGAGTCGGTTTCGATGAGGATTTTGTCAAGTGGAATTTGTCGGATGATTTCGCGCTTTTTGTCCGCGTTTTTGTAGGTTACCGGGCCCGTCACGCCGATGTAAAAACCGAGCGCGAGCGCCTTCTGCGCGGTTTCGAGATCGCCGTTGAACGAATGCAAAACGCCGGGCCGTTCGGCAAGCGCGCCGCGCAAGCCCGCCCGCCATTCCCCTAAAATTTCAAGCAGGTCAACGGAAGCATCGCCAAACCACGAATCGTTTTCCTCGCGCATGTGAATGACCACAGGCTTTTCGATCTCCCGCGCAAATTGCAATTGCCGCCTGAGCGCTTCACGTTGAGCCGCGCGTTTTTCGTTTTCCTTCACCCAGTAATAGTCAATGCCGATCTCGCCGATGGCGACAACTTTTGGATGAGCGGCGAGTTCCTTCACTTCTTCAAATGTTTTTTCTGTGAATTCCATCAAATCGGTTGGATGGAACCCGACAGCCGCATACACACTGGGATATTTTTCTGCCAACTGCATCGCTTCTTTGCTTGACCTGTGGTGGAGTCCCGGTACAAGGAGCCGAATCAGCCCCGAATCATTTGCGCGCTGAATTACCTCCGCGCGGTCGGGGTCGAATTTGTGATAGTCGAGGTGGCAGTGGGTGTCGGTGAGGGGCATTTGGAAGGATGAGGGATGAAAGGTGAAGGATGAAAGGGGCAGGTTTCAAGTTACAGGTTACGTGTTGCGTGTCTACATGTTTACCTGTCTACGCATTTCGTAACCGTCACGAAAAAATTTCCGCCAGATTAAGTTCTGGCGGTGGGTTTCTTTATGGGCCTTTTGCTGGTTCTGTATTTTGCTTTCTTTTCTCCAACCTGCCTGTTTGGAACAAGCGCGATCAATGTTCGCAGTGCATGATTCACGCTTTCGGAGTCAGGGAAGTATGCGGCGACGTCCGCATCAAGGATGATAATCGGGCCAAAATGCTGCACTGTCACTGTGCCGTCTTCGTTGTGAATGCGGACTGTGTGACCTTTTTGCATACCAGGATAATCAGTACTTCACGAAAGCGCGTAATTGGCGTTCTCTAACGCCTAATTTGCGCCAGAGAGCGCAAACTACGCGAGGTTTTCGTGATCTACTGATAATATTTTCCGCGCACGCCGTTTTTACCCGTGAAGTCGTACTCGGGTAACATGCCGTCATCATCGTCTTCCACTAGCCGTTTCATATTTGAATTATACCGCCAATGAAAAACATACCACTTCAGTCATCTCTGGCATACATGCGAGCGGCACACATCACTGTTTGCCAAAACCGTCAGGCTACAAGCCTGACCTACTCACAGAGCCTGCATTTGCGGCGTTCGGCGGCGATGGTAGTCTGGTTGCTGAACCGCCTCCGCGTGGTCGGAGTTGAACTTGTGATAATCGAGATGGCAACGGGTGTCGGTGAGTTTCAAGCACCGGGTTTAAGGGGAGGGGTCAGGCGCGACCGGTCGAAAAAAATACCGCCTGGTTTCTGGCGGCAATTTTCATTTATATACTTCGCGCCGATGCCCCACCTTCAAGACGGTCACTTTGGCTGCGGAATGTTCCACCTTGTAAATAATCCGATAATCAGTACTTCACGAAAGCGCGTAATTGGCGTTCTCTAACGCCTAATTTGCGCCAGAGAGCGCAAACTACGCGAGGTTTTCGTGATCTACTGATAATCTCCCACGCGATATTTAAAACAGCCCTTCCATTCATCGCCTTGCAGAGCCTGATGTTGGACGAGTTCCGCATGTTCCCCAATCCATTCCATCTTATCCAAAAGGCGCGTGCGAATGGCAGACTCGATATTCCGCAAATCGGACTGCGCTTCAAGCGTTAAAATGACCTGATAGGTTTTCATCCCTCAACCTGATTGCGGAAGGATTTCAAGTCCAGGCCTTCGCCCGTCTCCGATTGTTTAATCGCTTTCCGCAACGACTCGGCAAACTCGGGGCGCAACTCGCTGGACGGTTCCTCAATGCTGGCAAGCGCGTCCATTAATTGAGTCATCCAGACCTCAAGCCGTTTGTCTACGACATGTTCCACCAGCGACTCGAATTCGTTGGTTGACAGTTGTCCAAGAGTTTTATCCATACGTACCTCTCAATCTCTTTCAGCATTATATCCTGTTTCCAAATTTTGCTTCCTGCGCCGGGGACAACACAGGAAGCAAACTGCCTGGCACGTTCTAAAAACCGTCAGGCTACAAGCCTGACCTACTCGCAGAACCTGCATCCCCGCCGCTCCGCTTCGACGATGGCCTGGTCGCTGGACCAGAAGAAGTTTTCCTCGCCGAGGGTTTGGATCAGTCCGCCGCGTTCCATCATTTGTTTTGCGTTGTCGTGGACACCAGCAAACATGAGCACGCCGCCCTGTTTGTGTAGCCGTTCGTGCAGGCGGTGGATGGCTTCGATGCCGGCCGTGTCAATCAATGAGACTCCGCGCATGGAGAGGATGAGGGCGTGAGTCTCTTTCAGGTCGGCAAAGGCTTCATTGAACTGTCCCGTTGCGGCGAAGAACAGCGGCCCGGTGAGAAAGGCCACGCGCACGTGACTGCACTTGCCTTCGGTTTCAATTCCCTTTTGCTTGAGACGGTCAATGTCCACTTCCTGCACTTCAATGTCAATGCTGGCGATCTTGTTCAGAAAGACCGCGCCCGCGAGGAACGAGCCGATGAGGATGGCCTGGGTCAGATCAAGGACGACGGTGGCAAGCATGGTGATGGTGAAGGCGATCATGTCGGTTTTGAAGCGCTTGCCAAAGATGAATTTGATCGCGTCCCATTCGTTCATGCGCACGGCAGTGACCATCAACACGCCGGCCAATGCCGCAAGGGGGATCTGTTCCATGAAAGCGGTGAGCAGGAACATGGAGAGCAATATCCCAACCGCGTGGATGATGCTAACCATG
>JBBIUO010000151.1:0-9213 GCA_037440205.1 Chloroflexota bacterium | reverse complement strand
ACCATCCTCTCGTTTGTGGCGATCTTTGCCGGGACAATGCCCATCGGAGCGGGGACCTCGCCCATCGTATTGGTGGCGGGAGTTTTCACGGGGTCGGCATGCTGGTGGCTGGCTCTCAGCCTCGGGGTCGGTTCGATGCGCGACCGTCTGACTCCAATCCACATGGCGTGGATCAATCGTATTTCTGGCATTATCATTGCAGCCTTCGGAGGGTACGCCTTCCTGAAAATATAATGGGGCAAATCAGGTAACTGCCGGGCAAGACCCTAAAGGTTCGTAAAAATATAAATTTCCTCACCTTCAGTAAATATGTCGTTGCGAGGGTGTTCTCCCCGAAGCAATCTCCAATTTCGAGAGGGAAACCTTGGAACAGGAGATTGCTTCGTCGGGAAGATCGCCCTCCTCGCAACGACATGCGGGAAGTTATTAATTTACGCCCCTAAAGGTCTCCTTTACAACCAAAAGACCTTTAGGGTCTGCGCTTGTAAAGCGGGTTGGGTAGTTGCCAAATCAATGAGCAAGGAAAGGCCCCATGATAAAAAGCGTTTCGCGCTGTTTATTCATTGCACTGATTTTTTTCATCCCCGCCTGCGCCAACCCAACATCGCCCACTCCAACCCAGCCGCCCGCCATGGACACCTCCACCCCGGAGCGTTTTATTGTTTTTGGGGATATTTCAGACGATCCAGCCGAAGTGATCGAAGGGACACAGCCGATTGCTGATTACGTGGCCGCGCATCTCGCCGCGTATAGCGTCACGGGCGGACAGGTGAAAGTTGCGGCGTCCACAGATGAAATGATCCAGTTATTGAAGAACGGGGAAGTGGATTTATATTTCGACAGCACGTATCCAGCCACGCTCATCAGCGACGCTTCCGGCGCGCAGATCATTCTGCGCCGCTGGAGGTTTGGCGTGGAAACGTATAACAGCGTGATCTATGCAAGCGAGGCAAGCGGCATCACCAGCATCGAAGGACTCAAGGGGAAGATGATTGCGATGGATGCGCCTTATTCCACCTCGGGGTTCATGCTTCCCGCCGTGTATCTCACCGAAAACGGGTTGAACCTTGTCGGAAAGGCAAGCGAGAAAGACCCCGTCGGGGGTGACGAGGTCGGTTTTGCGTTTGCGTACGACGATGAAAATGTTTTGCAATGGGTGTTGAGCGGACTCACCCCCGCGGGCGTGACGGATGATTATCATTTCGACAAGGCTTTCCCGCCCGAAGCCACAGAGCAGTTGGTGGAACTTGCCCGCACCGAATCCACGCCGCGGCAGGTGGGACTTGCGCGCGCGGGTCTCGAACCCGAATTGCTGCAGGCGATCATTCAGATTTTGACCACGATCCACGAAGAGCCAGCCAATCAGTACGTATTGGATAAATTCCAAACCACACGCTTCGACGAATTCCCCGAAGGCATCGAAGCGGCCACCCGTCGAATCCGCGAGATGATGGAGATCGTGAAGGATATTCCGCTTCCGTAGAATGAAGAACGTCCCGACGGTTTTTACGAGAGGTTTGCTGTTTTTACAATAACCTCCGGGACGATTTCCCATGTTGACCTGTCATTTTTGGGTGGGTATAATGCGCTCATTCAGTTTTAACCGATGGCTGTCTCGAAAGGGATGGTGGAGTTGGGATGGTCCGTCCATAGGTGACAAGTTGGAATTGGCTGTATAAAATCGTAGTTGGGTGTTTGTCTTCTAAAGCAGAAAAGAGAAGGGAAATCATGTTCTTCATACCGTATGGTCACAAGCAGATTAAAAGCAAGTTGAAAGTTGATGAAATTGAACGTCGTTTAAAATCCCAACTTGATCCGCACAGCATTATTTCAGGGATGTTTAGAGGAGATCATAAATATTTTCAGGGAAACATAAACAATGGAGAATTCAAGATAAGCCGAATCATCCATTACAAAAATTCTTTCCGCCCCGTAATAACAGGAAAAGTACAGTCGGAAATTGATCATAATGTTATTGATTTAACCCTAAGACTGGATTTTGCTGTTTTAGCCGTGTTCCTTTTTATAACATTGGGTTTTGCGAGCGAAGTTCTTATGCCGACGATCTCCTTTATGCTTCAATCATGGTTTTCAGGTCAACCAATTGAGTTTATGCAATATCTTCCTAACGGTTCTTGGTTAAATCTTATCCTTTCGTCAGCTGGATGGATTTTATTTCTGTATCTTTTCATGATGATTCCATTCAATATTGAAGCACAAAAGGCTACAAAATATCTTGATGAATTATTTGAAAATCAATTAGACCATCAGAGCAGCCGCAGTTAAAATCATGGCGGTATCAAAAAGGGAAATCGCTGATATGTCAAAACGCAATCCAACACAGCGCTTCTCAGAAACAAGGTCATCCCGCGTCCTTCTGATCCCATCTTCGGACTCGTTTTTGAAGGCCGATCCGCGCTGAGTGGCAAACGCAAGTCGAAGGGAATGTAACGGGTTCAGACTCCTGCAAGTTTTCCCACTGCCCGAACTCAAAATTCTGGTCAACAGGATCAAATTGTTGATTACCCACATCCCGCGCGTAGGGCACACGCTTTGCCTCTATTGCGCCCCGTCAGCGTTAGAGAACGCTTCCTACGCATTGTGGGTAAACACCATGCTCAAAGCGCAAAGCAGAGGACGAGGTCATTGACGTTGGTGCCGCTTGGGCCGGTGCGGATCAAATCATTCAGCGACTCGAAAAACGAATACGCATCGTTCCTGACCTGGTAATCTGCCACGTTCATCCCAAGCGACTCAGCCCTTTGAGCGGATTCCCCCGTCACCACCGCGCCCGCGGCATCGGTGGGACCGTCTTCGCCGTCGGTCGCAATCGAAACAAGTAGAACATCATCCAAACCAGCCAGCACATCCACCGCCGCAAGAGCCAGTTCCTGATTTCTTCCCCCCTTTCCATTTCCTCTCAGAGTAACGGTCGTTTCGCCGCCTGCAAGCAAACAAAATGGACGCGGAATCGTTTGCAGTGATTCTTTGAATTGAAGCGCAATTTCACGCCCGGCGACGCTTGCCTCTCCCTGCAAATCTGCGCGAATGATGTTTGTGTGAAATCCGTCAACCTGCGCCTGGGTCTGTGCCGCATGGAGGGCAATCTCGTTGCTGGCGATGATCGAGTTTTGCACCCGGTCAAAAAGCGGATCGCCGGGCTTCAACGTCTCCTGCAAGGATTGGGTGATGGATGGCGGGATTTTATTTTTCAAATCATATTTTTCGATGACAGCCAAAGCATCTTCGCAGGTGGTTGGGTCCGGCGCAGTGGTCCCGGAGGCGATTGCCTCCAGCGAATCACCCACCACGTCGGAAAGGATCAGGCTGATGATTTGCGCGCCGTTTGCATGACGAACCACTCCGCCGCCTTTAAGCAGGTCAAGGTGACGGCGCAGGATGTTGATCTCGTCAATGCGAGCGCCGCAGGCCAGCAACGCGGAGGTGAGCGACTGCAAATCCGCGAGAGGGATGCGCGGCGCGGTCATCAACGCGGAACCGCCGCCGGAGATCAGGCACAAAAGCAGGCCATCCGGCGTCAGTTGCGAAAGGAATTTCAACGCGGAAGTCCCTGCGGCGAGGCTGGAACTGCCCGGGACGGGATGATCTCCTTCGATAACCGTAGCAGGCGTCAGATTAAGTGGCGAAGCGTGCTTGGTGATGATGAGGGCATCGGTCAGGGTTGTTCCATCCGCCAATGCCGAGGTCATCGCGTAGGCGGCTTTTCCCAATCCAAAAGCGAAGGCGCGTTTTGCAATCGGCAGTGGACGTTCGCGCAGATATTTTTTTACCGCCGCGCCCGGCTCGACGGAATTAAATGCAGAGGCCAGCGCGCGCGCCGCCGGGCCGTTCGTCAAACTGGATGTGCAAAAGCGTTCAGGTTCGAACATGATTCAAGTATACATTGCGGCAAACCAAATATGTTATGATTTGCTGCATTATTATCCAACGGAGAATGCCTTGAAACTTCAACGTCGTATGGGCTTTTACAAAAAGGTCATTGCGCTGGTCCTGTTTTGCGCGGTTTCATTTTCCCCCGCGTTCGATGGGACGGTGAAAGCGCAATCGCAGGGAACTGTCACGCTCACTGTGCAGGCCGGGCTGGATGGTTTTTGCAAATCGAACCTGTGGTTCCCCATCCGCGTGACGGTGGAAAACACAGGCGCAGATGTGAATGCGCGCGTGCAGGCTTCGTACAAAAACGACATGAACGGGCAGACGACCTATGGCCAGGATATTTCCCTGCCCGCCACTTCGCGCAAGGAATTTTTTATTTACATCCACCCGGATGGGACGATGCGGAATTTCGTTGTGAGCGTTCTCGACGGAAACAAAACGCTGGAAAAAAAGAACCTCAACATGAATTGCACCTACGACCCGGTCACGTTCTTCGGCGTGATTGCCGACCAGCCATCCACTTTCACCATTCTCAATGACGTTCGCCCGTTGATGGGTTTGACCCGCGTCGGGCAGTTGCGAATCGAAGACCTGCCGGATCAGGCGCAGGGCTGGGATGCGCTGGATGCGCTGGTCATTTCCAATGTGGATACGGGGACTCTGGACGCCGGCCAAAAACAAGCCATGCAGTTATGGCTGGCGCGCGGAGGAAAACTTTTTGTCACAGGCGGGGCGCACTGGCAGGCCACGAGCGCCGGGCTGGGTGAAATCCTGCCGGTGAAATTGACATCCACCAAAAATGTGACGGGGCTTTCTGCGCTGGGAACCTACGCAAAAGATTTGACAATGGAAGAACAGGGAGCCATTCTTGCAGCCGGGCAATTGCAGGATGATGCAAATGTTCTTGTAAAACAGGATGGCGTTCCCCTGCTGGTGGAAAAACAAGTGGGCTTTGGAAAAGTCTATTTCCTTGCCGCCGACCCAGGCCTGCAACCCCTGATCGGGTGGAATGGGATGAAAGGGATTTACGATCACCTGCTTGGTTTCAAATCGCCGCGTCCCGTATGGGCGGATGCTTCATGGGATTCGTATCAGGTAAACGATGCGCTCGCCGCCCTGCCCGAACTGGCGCTCCCGGCTTTTGGCTACATTTGCTGTTGGCTTGGTCTCTATGTCTTTGTGATCGGGCCGCTCAATTATTTTGTCCTGCGCCGCTTCAAACGCACCGAACTGGCATGGATCACTATCCCTGTTCTGGTGGTGCTCTTCACTGGGCTTGCCTATGTTTCAGGCTTCGCCTACCGCGGCACACGTCCCATTTTAAATCGCATCATGTTGATGCAGGGATGGGACGGCGTGGATCGCGCCCAGGCCAATGCGCTGGTCGGGGTGTATTCCCCCAGCCGCACCGCCTACACCGTGGAAACTCAGGAGCAGTTCATGCTTTATCCGCTTTCGAGCGTGGGCGGTAACTTGCAAGGCAATGACAACTGGCTGTCCGTCAAAAATGATGCGGGGACAATCCTGCCCGATATGCGCGTGGAGATCGGCGGGATGCAATCCGTCGGCACAAGCGGTTCCCTGCCTGCGTTGACAATTCAACACGACCTGACCGTCACGTTGGGAAACAAGGTTCCGAAATTAACCGGCACGATCACCAACACAGGCAATACCACGATCAACGATGCGGTGATCGTCACACCCAGCGGATGGAGAACGCTCGGCGACATCCCACCGAATGGAACGAAGAAAGTAGATTTTCTGCTTGAAAACAATTCCTCCACCACTGAAACAAGCCAGTATGCGGTCCAATCCACGTTGGGGATGAATTACTCAAGTTATGGTTATTCAAACGAAGACCCCGAACAAAGGCGGCGGTCTGCGTTCTTCATGGCAAATACCGGCACCAGCAGTGGGAACATCCACGTGAACGCTGGCATATACCTCATGGGCTGGATCAATGACCTTCCAGTGCCTACCGGCCTGCAAGGCAAAAAATCCGAGACAATGGATACCGTCCTCGTCTTTGAAAAACTCGACCCGGCCGTCAAAAAGGAACGAGGCGCAATACGGCTGACATCCAGCATCTACAACTGGGAATCGTCGCTTGGCGATACGATCACGACGTCTTATTACAACTTGTCCAACGACGGATATACCCTGCGCTTTCAGCCCGGCCTGCCGGTGCATTTCAGCAGTGTGGACTCGCTGATCCTTGACGTCCATGCCACTTCCACACCCGATAAAATTCAGGTCTCGATTTGGAACTTTGAAACCAATTCATGGACTTCCGTTCCCCTCGTCTTTTATTCCGCCAGCGTCACAGACGCCTGGCAATACGTCGGCATGGATGGCGAGATCAGGCTGAATATCAAAGGCACTCCAAACGATTACGCCGACATCACCGGAGTCGACTTTACCTTGATGGTGCAACCATGAGTCCGATCATCGAAATAAAGGAATTGTGCAAACACTTCGGCAGGCGTTACGCCGTCAACCACATCAGTTTCAACGTGGAGGGCGGCGAGATCTTCGGTCTCGTCGGCCCCAACGGCGCGGGCAAGACCACCACCATGCGAATGCTGGTCACATTGCTGAAACCCGATAAAGGGGAAATCCTCGTCGGCGGGCATTCGATTCGCAAAAAGCCAAACGAGGTGCGCCGCATCATCGGCTTCATGCCCGATTCATTCGGCGTGTACGGCGACATGACCGTGCAGGAATATCTCGATTTCTTCGGAGCCTGTTACAAGATCGCGCCGAATCAACGCGCGCGTTTGATCACCGACCTGTTGGAACTTGTGGATTTGGGACATCGCCGCGACGACATGGTGGATACCCTCTCCACTGGATTAAAACAACGCCTCGGACTCGCCCGAGTCCTGATCCACGACCCGAACATTCTCGTCCTCGACGAACCTGCTTCGGGTCTCGACCCGCGCGCCCGTGTGGAAATCCGCGAACTGCTTCTCGAGATCGCGCGCCTCGGCAAGACCATCATCTTCTCCAGCCACATCCTCGCCGATGTGGGCGAACTTTGCACGCGCGTGGGAATCATCGAAGACGGCAAGATGGTCGCCATCGGCACACTGCAACAACTCAGCGAGCGTGTCATGCCGCACCGGCAACTTCACATCGGCCTGCTGAGTCGCGCCGAGGAAGCGCAGATCGCATTGCAATCCGACATGGGCGTCTCCGAAGTGCGCCTCGTGGAGAATTCCAGCCGCGCCTCCCTCGAAGTGGATTTCATGGGAGACGACGAGGCCATCCATCAACTGCTTGCAAACCTGCTTGCGCAAGGCTACCCGGTGGTTCACTTCAGTGAAGAGACAAAGAATCTCGAAGAGGTGTTCATGCGCACAACCAAAGGGATCGTGTCGTAAGCGTAACAGACATTCTCCAACGTCCGTGCGTAAAAGGATAATCATGGAAACATCGGCACAGCCCGCGCAAACAAAACCCGCCCGCTGGAAATTCATCGAAAAGATTCTGGCGAACCCCGTCATTGCCAAGGAACTAAAAGGCAGGATGCGGGGCAGGCAGGGCTTTATTCTGGTCAGCGTTTATCTGGCGCTGATCAGTTTCTTCATCGGGCTGATCTATCTTTTTCTTTCGGTGGATGGGGGCCTGCCGACCAATTCCCCGGGATATACACAAGTCATCGGCAAAGTCATCTTCAGCACGGTGGTTCTGCTCGAACTGCTCATGATCAGTTTCATCGGTCCCGCGCTTACATCAGGCGCGATCTCCTCCGAGCGCGAACGCCAGACCTTCGACCTGCTTCGCACCTCCCTGCTTTCGGGGCAGGCGCTCGTGTTCGGCAAACTCGGTTCGGCGGTGATATTTTTGCTTCTGCTCGTTCTGACAGCAATCCCAGTGGAAAGCATGGCGTTCTTTCTTGGCGGCGTGGGCATGGCCGAAATGGTCGTCTCCACCCTGATGCTGGTGGTTTCCATTTTCTTCTACAGCGCGCTCGGGTTGTTCTTTTCGAGTTTCACAAAACGCACACTGGTCTCGACGGTTTCCACCTACGCGGCCATTTTGCTGTCCTTCATCATCATGGTTCTGTTGTTGTTTCTGTTTGCGGTATTTACAAGTTTTCTCTACTCATCCAGCAATTTCCAATCGGCGGTCGCCGACGACATCATGAATGTTCTTTCCTGGTTTTTGTTTTCAACCAATCCCTTTTTTGCCGCCGTCGTCAGCGAAGCGATTTTGATCGAAGATCAAAACCTGTTCATCTCCACAAACGGCATGTTCGGGAGCAGCTCCATTCCCTTGCTTTCCCCCTGGATCATTTTCACAGCCTTCCACATTTTCCTGACGATTTTACTGGTGGTGCTCAGCATCCGTTTTGTAAACCGCCAGGACACGTAGGTCACGCTTCAAGCGCGACCTACAAAAACGTGACCTACATCTTTTCCAAAACCTCAATCGCATGTTTGATCCGCGTGAGGCATTTTTCCCTGCCGATGACTTCCATGCTTTCGAACAGCGGCGGGCTGACCTTTTGCCCTGTGACAGCCACACGCAGGATGCCGAATACCTGACCGGCATTGAAACCGCTCTCTTCGACATACGCCCGCAGGGGCGGCTCGCATCGTTCGTGACTTATATCTGGTTGCGCGGAAAGGAGTTGGTACGCCCTTTGAGCGATTTCCGCCGATTGCTTCGCATCCAATCCTTTTGCGATCAAATCTTCGGGGTTGGGAGTCACATCCTCTTTGAAGAAGAAACCTCCAAAGGCAACACAATCATCCAGCGTGACGAGACGCTCACGAATGAGCGGCACGATTTTCAAAAGGATGCCATCGTCCACGGGGAGTCCCTCACGGGTAAAGTAAGGCTTGATACGCCCGGCCAGGTCTTCGGTCGTCAAGAGGCGGATGTGCATCCCGTTGAAATGATCCAATTTCTGAAAGTTGACCGCGGCGGGAGACGGCGTCAGACTGTCAATCGAAAAACGCTGAATCATTTGGTCGAGGGTCATCACGTCATCTTCCGGCACCCCCCACCCCATCAACGCGCACCAGTTCAGCACACCTTCGGGAGTGAAGCCGAGGTCGCTCATATCTTTGACAAAGATCGAGTGATCGCCTTTCATGTCAGCGGGAATATCGCGCTTGCTCATCTTGCCCTTGCCGCTCGGTTTGAGGAAGATCGAAAGATGGATGAAGATCGGCTCCTCCCAGCCGAAGGCACGGATGATATTGACATGCAACGGGAAAGTGGGAAGCCACTCTGAACCGCGAATAACGTGTGTGATGCCCATCTCATGGTCGTCCACCATCGCGGCCAGATGATACGTGGGCAGGC
>JBBIUO010000150.1:0-9268 GCA_037440205.1 Chloroflexota bacterium | reverse complement strand
AATGGCTTGGAGAGGGGATGCCCGTCAATGGAAACGGAAATTGGGAAATCTGGAAGTTGAAATAATCAACTGCCATCGCCAAAGGAGAAAAGCAAATGAACACTCGCACTATTTCTAATTTATCGCCGCAAATTTATGCGCGTCTTGCCGGACTATTGTATCTAACCGTCATCGTCGCAGGAATCATTGCCCAGATGGTCATCAGCGGCAAACTCGTCGTTAAGGACGATGCCGCGGTTACGGCAGCCAATATTCTGGCTCATAAAGACTTATTCCAAGTAGGGCTTACTATCTACTTGATTGAAATGACCTGCCAGATCGCGCAGACGGCGCTTTTTTATATCCTGCTTAAACCGGTAAGCCGAAACCTCGCCTTACTTGCCTTGATTTTTAGTTTGATCGGTTGTACCATCAAGATTATCAGCCGTCTTTTCTATATTGCTCCCTTGCTCGTTCTGGGAGATTCGCAATACCTGAGCGTTTTTCATCCTGAACAATTGCAGGCGTTGGCGCTCTTGTTGCTCAATGTAAATGATTTGGGGACAAGCATCGCAGTGGCATTTTTCGGAATATCCACCTTTATAAATGGGTATTTGATCTTCCAATCCGCGTACCTCCCCCGATTTTTGGGAGTATTGTCCATGGTGGGAGGCTTGGGTTGGTTGACCTTCCTGTATCCTTCGCTTGGAAATCAGTTGTTCCCATACATCATATTGATTGCCTTAATTGGAAGCGTTTCGTCAATTCTGTGGCTGCTCATCAAGGGCGTAAATGTCGAACAATGGAACAGACGCATTGCACAATCTGTTTGAACCGATGCCTGTTCCCTGCTCATGCTCAAACCCTTTGATGGCGAATTTTTATGATTGACCCAGCCAAATTTGCCCTGTTCGTTGGCGTCTCATGGGCTTTGATCCTTGCGCCGGGCCCCGATATGTTATACGTGATTACCCGCGGGATGGCCCATGGACGCAGAGCGGGCATCGTATCTGCCGTCGGCGTCGTTTGCGGAATTTTAGTTCATACGATGGCGGTGGTTTTCGGGCTAACACTGATCTTCCAGACATCGGCAGTTGCATTTCTGATCGTCAAATACATCGGCGCAGTTTACTTGATCTATCTCGGTATCAAATCCTGGCGGGATAAAAGCGCTTTCAGCTCCCACGCCCCAACCTCAGGCGCAAGTCCCCGAACTTTTTTCTGGCAGGGCGTGTTATCGAATGTCCTCAACCCCAAAATTGCTGTTTTCTTTTTGGCTTTTCTGCCGCAATTTGTGGATAAAGAGAGCCACCAGCCAACCTTGCAGATGGCAATCCTCGGTTTGACATTTGCGTGTTTTGGGTTGTGTTTTTTGGTAGTGGTTGGCTATTCTGCTGGAGCCATTGGAGGATGGTTAACGCGCCGGCCATATTACACTCATTTCCTGCAACGTCTAGCCGGTGGTATTCTTATCGGTCTCGGAGTACGGCTAGCGCTCACAGAGCGATAGCGGCAATTCTAATACTTCGCTTACGCAACCTCCACAAACGTTGACGCGCTCATCCATAATTCCTCCACAAAGGATTGCTACAGTTGGCGCGTAGGAACAAACCAAATCAATCACCTATTGGAGGTAAAAATGTTTCGTAACGGTTTCGTTTTTCGCTTGATCGGAGCCCTGCTGTTGATCGGGCTCGCAGCCGCAGGCGGATTCATGGCCTACAAGGCCGGGATCGCGCAAGGCGTCTCACAGGCTCCTGCGGTGGCAACTGCCATCTCGCAAGCCGCTGAAAACGGGCAGGCTGTACCGCCAATGTACGGCCCTGGCTATGGGTATGGCTATCACCCATATGGCTTCGGGTATCCTCATCACTTCGGCTTCTTTCCGCTCGGCGGCATCTGCTTCTCCATTTTCTTCCTGTTCCTGTTCTTCGGCTTCCTGAAGATGATCTTCTTCCGCCCGTGGCGTCACAGCCACATGCACGGCCCGTGGGGCAGGCACTGGGAAGGCGGCGTCCCGCCCATGTTCAACGAGTGGCACAAACGCATGCACGGGGAAAAGCCTGAAGAGGAAAACAAGCAATAAGTGACAAGAAATGAGTAACGAGGAAAAGCAAGCGTCTTTCCTCGTTACTCGCATCTTGAACTTGTTTCTTCCCCACCTTCATCCTTCATCCTTCCACCTTCATCCTTTCTCCCTTATACTCTCCCCATGCCGCAACTCATCCTCGTCGTAGATGACGAACCCAAGATCGTCCGCATCGCGCGCGATTATCTGGAGAAAAACGGATTTCGCGTCGTCACCGCCGCCGACGGGCAATCCGCGCTGACAACTGCCCGCCGCGAAAAACCCGATCTCGTCATCCTCGACCTGATGCTCCCCAGCATTGACGGACGCGAAGTCTGCCGCATCCTGCGCCGCGAAAGCGACGTGCCGATCATCATGCTCACGGCATTATCTGAAGAAATAGACCAGGTGACAGGTCTCGAAATCGGCGCGGACGATTACATCACAAAACCCTTTTCGCCCCGCGCAATGGTCGCTCGTGTTCGCGCCCTGCTGCGCCGCGCAAAGGGGGAGGTCAAAGCGCCGAGTGTGATTCGTGTGGGCGGGCTTGAAATCGACTCGGAAAAATACTCCGTCACATACAACGACATTCCCATTAAACTCACCCCAAACGAATTCAAATTGCTCCAACTTCTTGCCAGCCGCCCCGGGCAGACCCTCACCCGCGAACAACTGCTGGACGACCTGCACGGAGCCGCCTCCAGCATAGACCGCAGTGTGGATTCACACATCAAGAACCTGCGCAAGAAACTCGAAACCGCCTCGAATCAAAACATGATCGAAACGGTTTATGGAATAGGATATCGGTTCGTCGAGTAGAGATTGGAGAATAGAGATTAGCAATTACCAATCTCCAATCACCAGTTACCACCATGCGCCACCGCCCTCCGCCCCACTTTCACCGCCCACCCCGGCGCAGGCCGCGTCGGTTTTTTCCGTTTGCATTTTTCTTTTTCATCGCCTTCGTGCTTTTTATCGGTGGAGCCGCCGCATTTCTCTATTCGATCTTCTCAGAATACACGGGCGTAAAAAATTGGTGGCTTTTGTTTTGCGCCACACCCTTTGCAGTGGTCATGCTTGGGATCTTTTTCGTCTTCAGCATGTATCAGCGATTCGGCAGGCCGCTGGAAAACATCTTTAACGCCATCGACTCCGTCGCGGAGGGAAATCTATCGGTGCGCGTGCCTGAAAACAGGTCGGATATGTACAGCGAACTCGTCAAGCGCTTCAACAAAATGATCGCCGAACTCGAACGATCCGAGCAGCAACGCCGCAACCTCACCGCCGACATCGCACACGAACTCCGCACGCCGCTTCACATCATTCAGGGAAATCTCGAAGGCGTGATTGACGGCGTTTACGAAGCGACGCCCGAACACATCAACAACACATTGGATGAAACCAAACTGCTCGCCCGCCTTGTGGACGACTTGCAGACTCTTTCGCTTGCAGAAGGAGGAGGACTTCCGCTTCACCCCACCCGTTTCCTGCTCGCCGACCTGATTCATGATCTCACCTCGAGTTTTTCCTCCCAAACCGCGTCCCTCGGCATTGACCTGCAAACAAGCATCGCCGACCCGAATCAGGAACTCACCGCCGATTACGACAGACTCAACCAGGCTTTGTCGAATCTCATCTCAAACGCGCTCCGTCACACGCCCAAAGGTGGGACGATTTCCATCGAAACAGAGTCAATTGTCGGTGAAGAGCGAAGCGTGCGGATCAAGGTCAAAGATACAGGCGAGGGAATTCCATCCGAAAATCTTCCCTTCATCTTCGATAGATTCTGGCGCGGCGACAGATCGCGCACCGACCGCAATCACAGCGGGCTGGGGCTTGCCATCACAAAACAAATCGTCCGCGCGCACGGTGGGACGATTGAGGTGGAAAGTGAAGTTGGGAAGGGGACGATGTTTGTGATTGAGATGTAGGACAAACTTAAGTTTGTCCTACATCTGTGATCTCCAACGCCTTGTCCAAAATATCCATTCCTTCCTTCAACTGCTCTTCGGTGATGATGAGCGGAGGGATGATAAGCACCGTATGCCAGTGAGTGTACAAGAACAGGCCGTGATCGGTGCAATATTTTTTCAGCGCGTTCATTTCGGGGGATGACGAATTCCACGGAGCCATCGGCTCTTTTGTTTTTCTATCTTTCACCAATTCAAGAATGCCAAACAAACCAATATTGCGGACTTCGCCAACCGAGGGATGCGCTTCGCCGAGATCGGTGAGCATTCGTCGCAGAACGCTTCCCATCGCCGCCGCATGTTCGACGATCTTGTCCTGCTTCATCACTTCGATGTTGGCAATGGCCGCCGCCAGTGAAACGGGATGTGAGGTGTAAGTCAATCCGCTTTCAAAAGCATGTTCGTTGAACGCCGCGGCAATTTCGGGTTTCATTGCCACCGCACCCAGCGGCGCATACGCGGACGTGAGTCCCTTTGCCATCGTCATGATGTCGGGGACAACATTCCAATGTTCGATGGCGAACATTTTGCCCGTGCGGCCAAAGCCGCTCATCACTTCATCAGTGATCATCACGATTCCGTATTTGTCGCACAGCGCGCGGACTCCCTGCATGTATCCGTTCGGCGGGATGATGATCCCGTTCGTGCCTGTGACAGATTCCATCAGGATGGCGGCGATGGATTCGGGGCCTTCGTAAAGAATAATTTCTTCGAGGTGATTCAAATAATCGCGCGCAAATTCCTCTTCGGAAATATCGGGGTTTGTGCGATGGAACGTGGAACGATACCGATACGGGTCGAGGAAGTGAACCACGCCTGTCATCAAGTTTGGCTCCCACGCCACGCGGCGCGGATCGCCCGTTACAGCCATCGCGCCTGCCGAAGCGCCATGATATGAACGATAGCGCGAAAGGATTTTGTGACGCTTTGTGTATCCGCGCGCGAGTTTGATGGCATTCTCGTTTGCGTCCGCGCCGCCGAGGGTGAACAGCACCTTGCTCAACGCGCCCTTGGGTGTGATCTCCGCCACAGCCTTGCTCGCCAGCGCGCGGACTTTGGTAGTCATGCCCGGCGCGGCGTAGGGCAACTCTGCCGTCTGCTCCTGCATGGCTTTGATGACCCGCTCGTCGCCGTGACCGATGTTCACGCACATCGTCATCGAATTGAAGTCGAGATATTTTTTGTCGTCCACATCCCAAAAGTACACACCTTTGGCTTTCTTCACGGGGATGGGATTTACTTTGGCTTGCGCGGACCACGTCCAGAAGATGTGTTCTTTGGAGAGAGGGAGGATTTCGTTGTCGGGGAGATCGAACATGGGAAGTCCTTATGGATTTACGATTTTAGATTTACGATTTACGATTGGTGGTCGAGTAGCCCGAACGCCTCTTGAGGGCGTATCGAGACCACGCTTGGCAAATTATACTCCGCCGCCTATGAAACCATTTCCACATCAAAAGATTGTCGTTGTTGGCACCACCTCGTCAGGAAAATCCACACTGGCGAAGGCCATCGCTGAAAAGATCGGCGCGAAAACCATTGACCTCGATTATCTGCATTGGGAACCAAACTGGGTGGAAGCGCCAAACGAAGTCTTTCGCGAACGTGTTGAAAAAGCAACCGCTTCGAACGATTGGGTGGCGGCAGGGAATTATCACGTTGTACGGGATATTGTCTGGGCGAGGGCGCAGGCAATCATCTGGCTCGATTACCCATTTCACATCGTGTTTTGGCGATTGCTCACCCGCACCATCCGCCGTGTGGCAACAAAGGAAAGGCTGTTTTCAGATAACGTGGAAAACTTTTGGGCGCAGGCAAAATTCTGGTCAAATGATTCGCTGTTCAATTGGCTGTTCAAAACCTACTGGCGGCGCAAGAGGGAATATCCGCTTTTATTCTCCCAGCCTGAGAACGCGCACTTGACGGTTGTCCATTTCAAACACCCGAAGGAAACAGAGAAATGGCTGGCGCACATCGCAAGGTAAATACTTCGACTTTGCTCAGGGCGGTTGCAATGCAAATCAGGCGTTAGAGAACGCCAGTTACGCGCCCTCGTGAAGTACTGGGTATAATTACCTCATGTTCGGAAGCGACATCCTCACCTTTCAGGAGTTTCTCATGCACGAGACCCTGCCTCTCGCCGTCATTCATGACGCAATTTTTCAATTCCTGCGCAATCGTGACGACGTGGCGGTGTTTGGCGCGCAGGCAGTCAACGCATACGTGGGCGAACCGCGCATGACACAGGACGTAGACCTGCTTGCCCTGCACGCGGCGGAACTCGCCGAGGAACTGCGTCAATTGCTGAGCCAGAAATTTCACATCGCGGTTCGTGTCCGTGAGGTAAGCGAAGGGCGCGGATACCGTTTATATCAAATTCAAAAAACGGGAAACCGCCACCTTGCGGATTTGCGCCCGGTTCAGTTCCTGCCGTCAGCACAGCGCATCGAACAAATACTGATCATTTCTCCCGAAGAACTGATTGCCAGCAAGGTCATCTCATACGTTCAGCGGCGGGGAAAACCAAAAGCAGGCACAGACTGGCGTGATGTGGCAATGTTGCTGTTGAAATTTCCCGAATACAAAAACGAGACGGGCAAAGTCACCGAACGGCTAAAAGCCTTGAACGCATCTTCGGAGGTGATGACCGCCTGGTCGGAAATCGTCTCAACAGAAATCTCGCAGGAAGACGATGACGATGAGTTTTAATGGCTTCATTTCCGCATCAACGCATTGCCATCATCGGAACGACTGCGGCTGGAAAATCCACGCTGGCAGAAGCGCTTTCGGAAAAATTCAACCTCCCCTACGTGGAGTTGGATGCGTTGTATTGGGGGCCAAACTGGACGCCCGTTCCCTTTGAAGAATTTTGGGATCAGGTTGAAACCGCAATCGAAGGGGATCGCTGGGTGGTGGTGGGAAATTATCAATCGGTGCGCTGGTTGATCTGGGACAAGGCAGACGCGATCATCTGGCTGGATTATCCGTTTCGCATCCTTTTTTGGAGATTGCTCAAACGCACCGTTCAAAGGTCGCTTTCGCGGGAACTTCTTTGGGGAAAGAATCGCGATACCTTCGGAAGGCATCTCAAATTCTGGTCGCAGGATTCGCTTTTCTTCTGGCTGTTCAAAACCTACTGGCAAAGAAAACGCGAAACGCCCTTTTTCCTTTCCCTGCCTTCATTCAACGAAATGAAAATTTTTCACTTCAAACACCCGAAGCAGACGGAAGCGTGGCTGAACTCCCTCGTCATTGACGCCTGAACCACCCCACCAACTGACTCAGCCCAAGCAAAATCACGATCACGAGCAATGCGCCCCACTCGATTGTAAATCTCACGCGCAGGATCATCGTCACAGATGCAAGCGCCAGCCCGGCAAGAGAAAGCAACGTGAGTCGCGCAAGATGACGGCGCTCCATGCCGCGCGCGTTGTCATCCGCCGCAACAAAACGCATCCGCTCGCGGAAATCCGTCAAATCCCATGCGGCGAGCGCAAAGATCGCACCGGCAAAGATCCATCCCGGCGCAAGTCGCAGCCACAACCCCATCGCAGATACCATCACTGCAAGAAACAAGCCGATGGTGGAAAACCATCCCCAGCCGCGCCAAAGGGCAAACAGCCAGGCTACACCGAAGATCAAAATCCAAACCCCAAATGAATTGAATCCCGTTTCAAAAAACACAAAAGCAAGCGACCCCGCACTCAGGAGAATGCTCGACACAAGGGCGATGACGATCACGGCAACCTCCTGAATACTGACCGACGAGAGCGCATCAAAATCGGACCGATGGCCTGGTCCAGCGGAATGGACACATCCCACCCGACAACTTGAATCCCGGCCCGCTCGATACGGCGGATCAGCAACCCGCGTTCCATGCGGATGATTCGCTCGGCAAGTTCCACATTCGGCGAATTTGGCAAAAGACGGCGTTCGAACCCGGCAGGATCGGGGCTGATGACCATCACCTGATACCCGCGTCCGCGCAATTGGATCAACACCTCCAGGTCGTCGTTCACCAGCGAACTGACCAAAACAATTTGCGACTCGGGCGGGAACATGTGCGGCGAAAGATGCTGTAACCCGGCAAAGACCGAACTCGCGCCCACTTCGGCTCCTGCCAGCGAACGCATGATTCGTTCGCGTTGAATTTTTCCGTAGCCGGGCAGTGTCCAGCCGAGGTAGGAGCCGTAGACAAGAAGCCCAACGCGATTGCCATGCGACAGAAAAACATCCGAAAGCGCCGCCGCCGCCATCACTGAATATTCAAACAGCGAGCGCCCCGAATGAAAGATGTTCGCGTTCACCCTCGCATCCAACACGACGCCCACATCCGCAACACGCTCCAGTTGATATTCATTTGAAAACAAACTTTCAGGATACCGCGCGCTGGCGTGCCAGTTGATCGTGCGCGGCGAATCACCGGATTGATATTCGCGCACGCCGAAGAACTCCGTCCCGGTGCCGCCGATTCGGCCGGGGATCATGCCGGCGTACACGCGCGTGCGGTGCGGATGAATGGCGACCGATTTCAGGCGCGTCATGCCGGGGAAGACGGTCAATTTTTCGTCGGTGTGAATCAGCTGTTCGCGGCGGATCAGGCCGAGGGGTTCCGTCGAAACGGCGTGAATTTTTTCGAAGGGGTACATGCCGCGGGGGCCTGCGACAGTATATGCAAAGGTGAAGGAACTGCCTTTCGCAAGCCTCAGCAGGTGTCGGGGCGATCCGAGGCGGATTTTCAATCGCGGGGATGGTTTATCTTCCAATAAAAGTTCCTCGATGTCTGCGCCGTGATTGGTGATCGTCAACGTCACAACGATTTCGGAATCCGCCGTGGTGCGGTCGTTGGAAAGCAAGCGTTGAATTTCGATGTTGAGTTCTTCGGGCGCCTGCCAGTATCCGTAAAAAAGAAACAGCAGCATTGGAATTGCAAGCGCGACAAACTCGCCGCGCAAAGCGACAAGCCCTGCGAGCAGGAGAACGTAAACAAGCGCGGAAAGAAAAACGTAACGATACAAGTTATTGACTCAACGTACGGCAACACGCTTCGCGATGTTGCCCGGTCGCGCAAGGCACCCTTCGACAGGCTCAGGGCAAGAACCTTGTGGTACTGTTATTGAATGACGGGAACAGGAACCCGTCCCAGCACGTCGCGGATGACATCGCCACTGACCTGTTGCGACATCCAATATTCAGGTTGAAGCAAAAGGCGATGACTCAGAACTGGCACGGCAAAGCGTTTGATGTCGTC
>JBBIUO010000149.1:1975-9373 GCA_037440205.1 Chloroflexota bacterium | reverse complement strand
GCGAGCCTCCCGCTTCGAGTTGGGATAACTCCTGATGCACGCCGTTGTACACGCTTTCGTTCAGGTAGGGCGCAACGTAACCGCCGATGAGAATTTCCGGCAGGCCATCCGGGTATCGCTCGGATTTATTTTTATCCTTCAGGTAGGTATCCATTGCCTTCGTTTTGTAATAGGCGCCGAGGATGGATGAGCCTGCCGTATCGCCTTGAATGGGTAACAGAAAATCATCGAGCGCAATCGAAGCGAGTGTGCGGTCGTTTTTGAATGCACTGGTGATTGGATTTTCTTCGCGCAGGCTGTAGGCAGTGACGGGGAGGAATTTATCCACGTCCCGGATGGTTTGCCCAATCAAACGGTCGGACCACGGGTTTTGGGCGAAGGCGAATTTGAAATAGTCGGCGCCGAAGAGGGAGTAAGGACTGATGGATGCGAATTCGGGCAGGATCAATCCACCCTGATTGATGGCGCGATGTTTCCATCCGAACATGCCGGTCAGGAGGGAGGCTGTGCCGGTGCTCGTAAAATTCCCTCCGCTTTGATGCTGATGATAAACTGTACAACGGTCGGCGAAGGCATCCATGTATGGCGTGGTCAGGCGGGGGTAGCCATACAACGACATGTTGCGCGCGGAGAGCGCATCGCACACAATGACGATGATGTTCGGGGTTCCGTTTTCACCTTTGGCAAGAGAAAGAAGTTTATCGGAAACCAACGCGCCCGCAACCGCGCCGCCAAGTTTTAGAAAATCCCTTCGGGTGATTTTTGCCATGCCGAGACTCGTCAATTCCTTGCGAACGGCTTGTTCGCTTCATCGAGGTACGTGAAGAGTTCGTCCTTCATGGCAGAGAGGGTCGTTTCATCTTTGGTTGAAAGATCGTCCAACTCTTCGGTGTCGGTTTCGATGTTGTACAACTCGAAGGATTTTTCGTACTTGTTTTCGTAGCCGAGGTAGGCCATCAATTTGAACTCGTGCTTTCGCATGGTAATGACGGCCTTTTTCAACGGAGCGAACGATGAATTATCCACAGCCACGACTGAAACGATCGGACGATCTTTGTCTTCCTGGCCGCCGAATCCAGGCAGGACGCGCCCATCGAAATCTGGCGATGAATCTTTCCCGGCGATGGACAAGATGGTCGGCACGATGTCGGTGTTGCTGGTCAATGCGTGGATGTCCTCCCGCTTCGTCTGTCCCGGTGCGTGGATGATGAGCGGGATGTGCAGAACCGATTCGTACATGAATTGGAAACCGTGTCCTGCAAACCCTCGTTCAAAAAGTTCGCCGTGATCGGAGGTGAAGATCAAGTAACTATTTTCCAACACGCCGCTTTCCTGCAATCGGGCGATCAGGCGGCCAAACTCTTCGTCCACTTGGGCAATCTGCCGGTCGTACATGTCTCGCTGTCCGTTCAAATAATCCTCGTGCAAGCCAACGGACAACGGGTGGATGGGCTTGGAGACCGGGACGAAACCGTCGTTGCGGAACAACTTCAAATAGTCATTGCGAGGCCGGTAGGGAAAGTGCGGCGAGTACAAATGGAAATACGCAAAGTAGGGAGAGCTGTTTGATTCGAGTTGCGTCAACTCTGAATACAAACCCTCATAAACATCTTCGTTGAGATAGGGAATCAAATACCCCATGTTCATCGCTTCTGGAATGCCCTTGGAATATCTCGGCGATTTTTGCCCGTCGGCGAAATTCAACACCCTGCTCTTGTTCCAATACCCAAGCATGGATGACCCAACCGGCGCGTTGCCTCCCTGGATCGGGAGAAGGAAACTGCTCATGGCGACGGAAGCGATGGCGTGATCGTTTCCAAACAAAGCCGACAACGGGTCGCTGTCCAACAGGCTGTATGCTGAGGGGGGCAGGAATCGGTCAACATCTTCGTAATATTGTCCGACCAGACGGTCCGGCCATGGATTCTGCGCGAACATCAACCGTTTGTAATCCGACCCAAGCATTGTGAACGGGTTATCATGCACGAATTCAGCCCTGACCAATCCATCGTAGTTGATGGCGCGATGTTTCCACGGAATCATGCCGGTCAGCATCGTGGCGGTCCCGCAGGTGGTGAAGTTGCCGCCGCTGTAATGATTGTGATAAACGGTGGAGTACTCTGCGAAAGCGTCTATGTTTGGCGTTGTCTGCCGCGGATAGCCGAACATGGATAAATGCCTCGCCGAGAACGCATCCATCAATATGATGATGATATTGGGCTTGTCGCTGTCTGTGGTTTTGAGGGAAAGCACGCGCTCCGAAGCCAGCGCGCCAACAGATGCCGCCCCAAGTAGTTTGAGAAAATCCCTGCGGGAGATCTTTGTCATTGATTCACCTAATAAAGATTACGGATAAGTACAACGATCAGGGAGATCAGACTTAATGGGATGTAGATGTAAACAAAGACGGTGGCCCGCTCCGCGAATCCCTCCAATATGCTCCTGACCATTTTGATTCTCGGCGCGAAGACAGCGAGGATCAATCCAAGCGGAATGGCAATGGCCCACCACAACAGTTCGCCGCTCAGGAAGGCGTTGATGTCCTCGTAATTCTGGAACAGCGCCAGTCTCAGCATGGACGTGCCAAGCAGGATTGTGGCTAGTATGATCGAGCGTGATTGGAACTCCTCCCTGTTTTTCAGGAAGAGGAAGATGGTGAAGTTCAGAAGCAAAATCCCTGCCAAAGCAATGATGCTTTCGATGAGGTCAATGGAGAATGAATAAGCGTACACCGATAGTATCTGGGGAAGGGTCAGATAAAACAGCCACGAGGGAAGTTTGTAAAAGGAGGTGAATAAAGTCCACGAATAGACCAGGGTGACGATGACGGCGTACACCGCCAGGATACTTTTGCCATCCGGCATTCGCTCTGAGATGAATTTTGGGAATTTCATTGACGGAAACCTCGAAAACTGTTGCGCGGGGCCCGTTGGCGCAAGAGAGCGCCAACTACACCAGCAAAGGATTTACAAAACAGGCATGGACAGGTGTTGCACCATCCATGCCTGTGGTGAACGATGAAAAAATTGAAACGGGCCTTACTTGGCCTTGCCTTGGTTTGCAACTGCCGCGGCTTTTTGGGCGGCTTCTTCGGGGTCGCCGAGATAGTAGTGTTTGATGGGCTTGAGGTCATCGTCGAGTTCGTACACGAGCGGCAGGCCGGTGGGGATGTTCAACTCGGTGATCTCGGCGTCGGAAATATTATCGAGGTATTTGACCATCGCGCGGATGGAATTTCCGTGCGCCACGATCAACACGCGCCTGCCCGATTTGATCTCCGGCGCAAGCGTGGAATGCCAGAAGGGGAGGACTCTCTCAAGGGTAATCTTAAGCGACTCGGTGGCCGGCAGTTGTTCGGGAGTCAAGGAAGCGTAACGTCGGTCGAATTTGGGATGGCGTTCGTCGGTCAATTCCAATGCGGGAGGGGGAACGTCGTAGGAGCGTCGCCAAATCTTCACTTGCGCTTCGCCGAATTTCTCCGCCATTTCGGATTTGTTCAATCCCTGCAACGAACCGTAGTGACGTTCGTTCAATTGCCAGGCGCGAATGACGGGAAGCCATTCGCGATCCATTTGCTCCTGGATGATGTTGAGGGTTTTGATGGCGCGTTTCAACACAGAGGTGTAGACGATGTCGAAGTCGTAGCCGCCTTCGCGCAGGAGTTTCCCTGCTTCGAGCGCTTCGGCTTTGCCGAGGTCGGTGAGGTCAACGTCGGTCCAACCAGTGAAACGGTTTTCGAGATTCCAGGTGCTTTGTCCGTGGCGGACGAGAACGAGTTTGTACATGATGTCTCCGGGGTTCAAAGTTACGAGTTGCGAGTTACGGGTTACAGGTCAAGGCTGGCGGTTGCGGTAGAGGGAGGGATTGGGAACGGCGATCATCGCCTCGGTGTTCAACGGCAGTTCGAGAAACTCGATGATGGATGGGACAAGAGTCTGTGGCGATTTGACCATCTGATCGTATTTGACGTACATCACGCGAATATTGGGCTGGCGCGGCAGCCAGTATCGGACGGCTTTCAAATGCTCGCGATATTGCCTCTCCATGTCTTCGTCCGAAATAGCGGAGACTTCATTTCTGCGCTCGAGCATTTTCTTTTGCGAAGCCAGCACTTCGTGGATTTCCCTGTCCATGAAAATCACGTCGAAATTCAGGTCGTTGGGCAGAAATTCGAGGAGATATGAAATGACTTTCACAACTTTGCCGCGCGCGTCGTAAATCCAATTCTTTTCGCCGTCTTTGAGCGCCTTGACCTGCTCGATCTCGAAATAACCGTTGGGGTTGTCTTCGTCGGCCTGACGAATCGAATCAACAACGGTGGGGAGTCCGCCTTCGGCGAGCATCTTCATCATCATGGATGTGCCGGAGCGGGGTAAACCCGAAACGACGATGATCTTTTCGTTTGTCTTTTTTGCGGGTTGGCGTGAGAATAGGTTTTTCAATGGATTGCCTGAATGTAGCGTAGTCGGCGTTCTCTCACGCCGATAGGCGCGTAAGAGAACGCGCCCTACGCAAATATATTGGAGGAAATGATTATCAGTAGATCACGAAAACCTCGCGTAGTTTGCGCTCTCTGGCGCAAATTAGGCGTTAGAGAACGCCAATTACGCGCTTTCGTGAAGTACTGATTATAGATACCCAAGTCCCTTCAAGCGGTCTTCCAAATCTTTTTGGCCGTGGCCGCTGATCTGTGACGGCGGCTTGATGTGGGATTGGTCGAGGTGTTTGCCGATGGCGAGGAAAGGAACATCGCGGAAGGAAATGCCGCCGAAGTTTTGCAGGTCACGGTTGGCGAAGATGACGCCGGGGACAACGTCGGAGTCTACACAATGGTCGGCGCCCCAGTGATCGTGATTGGCTTCGACCAACGTCTGCGGCGCTTTGCCGAGTCCTGTTTCAGACGAGGCGCGATATCCGGGAGCGTAACCAATTACCAGGTCGGGACCGAGGCGGGTGTAGGCTCCGTTGTAGACTTCGTGTTTGAGTCGCACGCGCTGTGCCACAGGTTTTCCGTCGGGGCCTTTCCAATCCAATAACTTTTGTTGGATTTCGGCGAGCAGGGGTTCGATCTCGTTTGCGTTGACGACGCCTTTGCCTTCGCGCCCGGCAACGTTCAAGTAAACGCTGTTCAAACCGACCGCATAGGCTTTGGTTTTTTGCCAATCCACGCTGGAGAGATCGCCTTCGGGGTTGCCGTTGCTCAAAGCAAGATAACCGTTTTCAACAAGCCAGCGATTGAGATGAATTTTCTGCTGGAAGGTTGTGAAGCCATGATCCGACATGACGAGATAATTGTATTTGCCGCCCCAGCCGCTTACACGTTGATTGACTTCGCCAACGAAGACGTCGAGTTTTTCGTACCACGCCTGCGCCACGTCGAGTCGGTTGTGATAGAACATGTGCTGGACGCGGTCGAGGTCATCGAAGATGCCCGCCAGCACGCCCTCTTTGAAATTGCCAAGCAGGTGAAAGAAAATTTGCTTGCGGCGTTCGAAGATCAAATCGCACAGCGTGATGAATTGTTCGTCGGTGATGCATCCATCTTCGAGTCCCGTTGTGTCCTGTGGCCAGCCGAGCGTGAGATACGGCCCGACCTTCTGCCATAAATCTTTCGCAAACGATTTCGACGACGAATAATGCGACAACGCATGAAGCGGATGAATTTGCAGTGGCAGTGTGTACAGCCGCACGACGCCATTCAAACTCGTGAGGATCATGCGCGTGATCGCATGAATGGTGAGGAACATCCCCGCCTTGAATTTGATTTCGACGATATCGCTCCACTCGCCAACCTTTAATTGGATTTCCTGATCGCCGATCATGACTCGCGCCGAGGACTGATCCAGCGCTTCGAGCAGGATCGGCAGGGTGGCAGGTTGCGGGCCATTCTTGCCCTGAATCTGCGGACCGTTCAACGTGGCCGAATATTTACCCTTGCCCGCGGATTCAAAGCGCGTGACCGTCGTCTTGTTTTTCGTTTCATCTTCCGTGGTGAACAGTGTCCCCACGCCGAGTTGTCCGCGAATGTCGGGCGTGCCAAGTCCGGGGATGGTGTTGACCGGTAACTCAGGCCGCGCCGGGAACATGGCAGGCCACCACAAGGCTGTGGCAGGGTAGCCCATCGCGGCGGCTTCCTCGAAAAATGTTTTGGCAATGTAAGGCGGGACAAACTGCTCGCCCATTGCGCCTTTCTTCATCGGCAGAATCGAAACGTACGGCGCGTAGGTGGATGGGTCGCGATGCACAAAATCGAAAATGCCGTGCCCACCCGGGTCTGCGCCAGTGGCAATGCTTGTCCACGAGACTTCGGTTTGCGGCGGCGAGCACACTTCGAGCCGTGAATATCCCCCGGCGTCCATGAATTTCGAAAGGTTCGTTAATTTATTTTGCCCCGCCATGCCTTCGAACACGACGGGATCAAATGAGTCAAAGCCAAGGATGATCGTCTTCATGCAATACGTTATTGATTCTGTTCTTCATCTTCCTTGCGCATACGGCGGCGGAGTTTCGCAATCCCTTCGCGGATGTTCCGCGAGAAGAAAAACAAAATGCCCGATCCTGCCACGAAAATGGCGGCCAACGCCTGGAATAAGATGCCGCCGGTGTTTGGGTCAATATACATGTTTGGTACTCCTTTTTCTGTTTGAAGATTATATCTGACAACACACCCCTTGTCCATTTGGGAGGTCTTAGCCTATTTTAATTTCCTGTTGGCTTCAAGGTTATCCAGCAATTCTTCCTTCATTTGCGCGGCGGTGGTTGTATCGAGCGCGTACAAGTCCTTCATTTCATCCGGGTCATCTTTCAAGTTGTAAAGTTCGAACGCTTCAGGGCGTTTGGGGTAGCCGGTGTAGTAGATCAACTTGTGATCGCCTTTTTGCAGGGAAATGGTGATGCCTTCGCCGAGCCGCCCAAATGCGGAACATTCCTTTGCCTCCATCGAAAACAGGCTTCTGGACTCCTCGCTTCCACCGACCCCGGGCAGGATTCTGCCTTCGAGGGCAGTTTCCGCCGTTTTGCCGCTGATATGCAGAAGGGTGGGTAACAGGTCAATGTTGCTGGTGGGCTGGTGAATGTCCACGCGGGAGATTTGTCCCGGGGTAATGACAAGGAGCGGAATATGTATCACCGCATCATACAGCAATCGGGTGACGTGACCGTATTCTCCTCGTTCGAATAACTCCCCGTGATCGGCGGTCAAAATCAAATAGGTGTTTTTCAAAATGCCTGCATCCTCCAGCGCATTGACCAGTTTCTCGATCTCGGAATCCACATCCGCCACGAACTCGTCGTAGGTTTTTCGCCTCCATAAAATATGATCGTTATCAATGTCCAACGTGGAGAATTTCGTCGGCGCTTTGTAGGGAAAATCCATTTCGGGGAAGATGTCGGTGAATT
>JBBIUO010000149.1:1645-1965 GCA_037440205.1 Chloroflexota bacterium | reverse complement strand
CGGGGCCGATACGGCTCGTGCGGTGAGAACAGGTGAAAGTACGCCAGAAACGGGGTTTGTCGGCTGGCGAGATTTTTTATTTCATCCAACACGCCCGCGTAGACGACGTCATGTTTGTAACTGTAAAAAGTGTTGTTGGGAATCCCGTAGGGATAATCGGGCAGGGACTTGTTGAAATCCTGATCTCTGTGCGCCAGTTTATTCAGAAATCCAAAAATGGGCGCGGACGGAATACTGCCCACGCTTGGAGGACAAACCGGCCTCAACCTAGCGGTCGAGCTTTGGGAGGCGGGAATCCCGCAGAAATACGGCGTGAAACT
>JBBIUO010000149.1:0-1635 GCA_037440205.1 Chloroflexota bacterium | reverse complement strand
GTGGAAAATATTGCCCCAGCAGGGGATGAGCCGTTTGGTCGTAGAAACTCGGCGCGGGGATGTGATCGTCAATGCCCGATTGAAACTGTCCGAGCAACACTTCAGCCAGGTAATTTTGTGTGAACGCCGTGCGATAGTATTCGTCCCCGATAAGCGTGAAGATGTTGTGATCCGCGTGCTTTTTGTTGACCATGCCGCTCAGGTTGATTCCGCGGTGCGTCCACGGATACAGTCCCGTGAGCATGGATGCCGTGCCGGATGTGGTGAAATTCCCCGCCGAATAATGCGAGTGATAGACCGTCCCCCGCTCTGCGATTTTTTCCAGCCCGGGCGTGGTGCTTCTTGGATAGCCATACAACGACAAACTGCGGGCCGACATGGCGTCGAACACCATGATGATGATGTTCGGCTTGTCGCTTTGCGCCCGCAGGTTTCTCAACCCGGGCGCCATCGAAAGGAGGGACCCGGCCGAAAACGCCGCGGCAGTTTTTAGAAAATCACGCCTGCTGAATTTTTTCATGATTTTCCCTCCTCAAAAGATATTCCGCACAAGGATGTTCAACAGCGATAAAATGAAAACAGGGATGATGACGTAGAGGAAAACTGTCAGGCGTTCTGAAAGCGCGATAAACATTTTTCGTATCTTCTGGTTGTTGGTTGAAAAATAAAAGAGAGCCACAATGACCAGCGCAACGACCAGCCCGACGGGCGAGAAAATGATTCTGGCAATATTCTCGTTGGTGATGCGGAAGTAGATCATAATCATGCCGATGGTTGGAAGGGTGATCGCAGTTCCGTGTGCAGGGAAATCGTCGCGCAGCCATTCGGGCGGCAGGATGAAACAAAGCACCAGCAGAAAAAGCAGAAAACACAACCCCTCGAGAAAACTCGCGGCCATTACGTAGGAAAACACCCCCATCACTTCGCCCACAGGCTGAAAATGCAGCCATGAAGGCAGATACCAAAGAAACAACAACGCCGTCCACAGAAAAAGCATGGTCGCGATGACCGCATAAACTGACAGGATGTCTTGAAATTTTGGGAATCGATTGAGCATTTTATCGATGAAAATGCAGGTCAGTGCAAGCGCGACCTACTCCTCGTAATTTGGATTGGGATAACGGCTTATACACCAGTTATAATAATAAGTCAAATCACACGAACAAATTTATGAGATCGCCGCGCTCGAAAGAATTACCTGGGAAACGAAAGATGCAAAATCAGCCGGCCGGGAAAATTTATGTCATCCAGAGCGAAACTCGATAAAAACGAAGTTGGAACATTGATCCTGCTTGCCGCGCTTCTTTTTGGCGGGATATTCACTTTACTGCCTCCGTGGCTGGCGGGTTTCCCAGTCAACGACGGGGGGATGTTCTACGTGATGATGAAGGATTTACAGGCGAATCGATACATTCCACCGCTCTATACCTCCTACAACCAGTTGAATATCCCCTTCGCTTATCCGCCGTTGACCTTCTACATTGGCGCAGGGATAAGCGGCTTGTTTGGAATCTCATTAATTGAAATCCTCCGATGGCTTCCGTCGGTCGTTACCATCCTTTGCATCCCGGCGATGTATTTTCTCGCAAAGGAAATATCGGGGGATAACTTCGCCGCCGCCATGGGAGCATTTGT
>JBBIUO010000148.1:0-9389 GCA_037440205.1 Chloroflexota bacterium | reverse complement strand
TGACCTCTGCGCCAAGCGGGCCGACGGTGGGCTTTGAATTGATCGCCCCAACACTGGTGGCGGAGGCGGAAAAACTCGGCATCATCAAACAGCAGGGCGACCGCATCCTGGGCCGCCTGAAAAAATTGCGGGAAATCAAAATGTCGAAACTGACCGGGGTGAAGATCAACCGCAACATCACTGCAGTATTTTCGGCGGAAATGGCTGGCACCGATTCGACCGGCTTGCTGGATACAGAACATCTACAGGAGCCGAACGGTTCCATCGGATGCAGTCCCTCTTCCACTGCCTACTTTGCGAAATACCTGAAACCCGGCGACTCGAAAGCGCTGGGTTATTTGCGTGGAATCTCAACAGACGGCGGTGTGCCGAATTTCGCCCCCTTCGATATTTTCGAGCGGTGCTGGGTGTTGTGGAATCTGTCCATCCTTGAAAATCACCAGCCGCAGGAGATGGAACTCATCCGCTCGCACATTGACTATCTTGCAAAACGATGGGTTCCAAAAACAGGCATCGGATTTGCAACCGACTGCGCCATGTACGACAGCGACGATACCAGCGTCACCCAGCGGGTGTTCCTCCGTTTTGGCTGTGAGGCGGATAGCGATTCGATCCTGAGTTACGAGGAGGAAAAGTATTTTCGCTGTGTCCAGCACGAGGCAAGCCCGTCTGTCGGGGTGAATATCCATATTCTGGGCGCGCTCAAACTGGCCGGCTTCGATCGGGATCATCCCAGCATACGGAAAATCCTGACCTTCCTGCGTGCGACCCGCAACGGAGGCAGTTACTGGTTCGACAAATGGCATGTCTCGCCGTATTACATCACCTCCCACGTCATCATTGAATGCCTGGAGTTCGACATGGAGCTTTGCCAGGACGCTGTAGACTGGATATTGAATACCCAAAATGCCAGCGGTTCGTGGGGATACTTTGGGACGCCGACCGCCGAGGAGACAGCCTTCTGCCTGCAGGCGTTGAAAATCTGGCGCAATAATGGCAACCCGGTCCCCGCAGGACGGATTGAACTGGCAACCCTGTGGCTTTCTGAGAACTGCGAGCCGCCCTACCCATGGATGTGGATTGCAAAGACGTTATACTATCCGGAATTGATCATCCAATCCAGTATCATCGCGGCATTGGCGTTATAGGGAAGATGGCAGGTTCGTGAAGACATGAATAATTTAAACCGTCTCATCAACATTTCCTCCACAGACCCGGATGATGCACGCAGAAAAAAACTGCTGAACATCGTTCTTTTGGGGCTTGGGGCTCTCACGATCATCCTGATCATAGTGATGCTGGTTACGATCCTGAGGCGGAACGCGCAACCGGGCTCAGACCTGGTCGTTTACGGGGGCGTGGCGTTGCTGCTTGGTATGGCCGTCATATTCGTTCTCAACCGGTCCCTGCCCGGAAGAACCGCCGCAACCCTTTTTTTGGTGCTGATCGCAATCGTAATGACCTTCAGCGACTCTGCGCACGAGGTATCGAATGGCCGGAGTCTTTTCATTTTCACCATCCCCATCATCATGGCGAGCGTATTGCTCTCGCCGTCATCCAGTTTCATCTTTGGCCTTTTGTGCAGTGTCATCATCTCGGCACTCGCCATTTCAGTGGACGAATCGCCGAACTCACCGGCAATCGCAGGCTATTTCCTTGTCGCCCTAATCGCCTGGCTGTCATCGAGAAACCTCGAGCAGGCGCTAAGGGAACTGCGCGCCATCAATCTCAACCTCGACAAACTGGTGGAACAAAAGACCCAGGAACTCGCCGCCACCCTGTCGCGCGAATTGATCCTGGCGGGACGCAACCAGGCCATTCTCGATTCCATCGCAGACGGCGTAATCGTGTTCGATGAATACAACACCGCGATCCTGGCAAATCCCGCCCTCGGCCAGCTGGCGGATATGCCGGTGCAGAACGTGCTCAACAGAACGATCAACGAATTCGTCCAGAATGAAGCGCTCTCCCCCACCACGCGCGGCACCCTGCTGGGCATGTTGGAAAATCCCCAGGCATCTGCCAGGGGAATGCGAATGGCCTGGGGCAACAAAACCCTTTCCACAAGTTTCGCCCGGGTGCGCGGCTCCACCGGAGGACACATTGGCACGGTGGCCGTTTTCCGCGATATTACCCAGGAAGCCGAACTCGAAAAGATGAAAAGCGCCTTCGTCGGCATCGTTTCGCATGAATTGCGCACACCGTTGAATTCCATTCTGGGGTATGCCGAATTGCTCAAAGAGGGCGTCTATGGCTCGGTGACCGAGAAACAGAAGAACATCTCCGAGCGCGTCATGGCCAACACACAACGCCTGCTTGCCATCGTCAGCGACCTGCTGGACCAGGCGCAGATCGAGGCGGGAAGACTCAAAATTCACATGATTGCCTGCAAACCGGTGGATTTGCTGGATAATCTTCGCAGTGTCATGGATAAGATCGCCGCGGACAAAAAGATCGAGTTCATTACCGAGCTCGATCCCTTCATGCCGCCCTCCATCCTTGGAGATCCCCAGCGCCTGCAACAGATCATGGTGAACCTGGCAACCAACGCCGTCAAATTCACAGAGAAGGGAAGTGTGCGCGTCAGGGTATCGCGGGTGGACGAGGGAAACTGGCAAATCAAAACGACCGACACAGGCGACGGCATTCCCCCCGAAGCGCAAAAATACATCTTTGAATCGTTTCGTCAGGTGGAAAGTTCCGCATCCCGCCAGTATGGCGGCGTCGGCCTCGGTCTTTCCATCGTCAAGCAACTGGTCGAATTGATGAAGGGGAAAATCGCAGTGGAAAGTGAACCTGGAAAGGGAAGCACATTTACCGTGATATTGCCTCTTGTCATGCAGGATGAAACCCAGGCGGCAACCACCACCAACTTACAGGAGCAAAAATGAGCGAACATCTGGCCTTGATCATCGAAGACGACGAAGACCTTTCCGAAATATTTGGGCAGGCCCTATCCGCCGCCGGGTATACCATCGAAATCATTCGAGACGGGTTTACCGCGCAGGAGCGGCTCAAGCAGGTGGCGCCAACCGTCATCACCCTCGACATGCACATCCCGCACATCACCGGGGATATTATTCTGGAACAGATACGCGCCGACGAAAGACTGTCGCATACCCGCGTGGTCGTCACCACCGCAGACGCTCAAATGGGAGAAAGTTCGCGCGGCATTGCCGACCTTGTCCTCATCAAACCGATCACCTTTTCACAACTGCGCGATCTCACCGCCCGTCTGAAGCCGCAAAATTGAACCAATTCCCCCCAGCGGACTCTTCGCGCAAAATAACCTCAGGCATCGGATTGGAATTCCGCTTCATGCCCCACCTTTGGGTTGCCTGCTGGTGAATGTGCCAGATCTGCTCCTCGGATAGATTCCGCGAAACGACCGCAGGAAACGCCTCTTCGAAATAAACATACGGCGGGCGGTTGTCGATATTCGTGGAATGATAGTCCAACTTATCCTTCATCTTGTGCAGGGCGGTGATGGCCGTGTTGGGGTGATAGGTCAAAATATTCGGGCTGGCAATCGAAAGCAAATCCTCAACCAGCAATTCCTCCACTTTGGAAATGGTCTCCTCGATGGTCTCCTGCGTCTCCCCATCCAGGCCAAACAGGACCGAGGAACCGACCGTGATCCCCGCCGCGCGCGACATGCCCAGCGCCGTTCGCACGCGATCCTCCCAGGCCTCTTTTCGATTCACATTCTTGTGTACTTTCTCGATGACGGGGGCCGCCATGCTCTCGATGCCCATGTAAATGTAACAACATCCCGCCTCCTTCATCTCGTGCAAGGCAAGCATGGTCTCCTCGGGGACTCGCCGCGAAGCCAGCAAATCCACTGTGAATTGCGCCCCCCACATCAGGTCCGCCACCTTCCGCGCTTCCACTTCGTGCCCGAAAATATTGATTATCTTCGAGGGGGAATTCCGCGCCAGGTCGCGCAGGTGGATCAACTCCCGGCAGAAATGGATCACATTCCCGAAATTGCCGCCCCAAAAAATGGAATCATCGAAGAACAATGCCTCGGCGCCGTATGAAATATATTCGATTACCCTTTCCAGCGCGCGCTGAATTCCCTCGGCATTGAACGAGCGGAAACTTCCCACCACCGTCACCCCCTCGGAACAAAAATAACAGTGATAGGTGCATGAATTGGTCACCATGAAATGCGCGGTTCGCAAAACCTGCCCCTCGCGCTGAAAAATGGGAAACATCGCGCGGATGGCAAACGCCTGGTACGGCGAGGGCAAAACGGAAAGGTCCAGCTTGATGCTCGAATTGATCACCCAGGCGTGCGCCGCGTGGTTTCCATCCAAAGCGACAATGGCCGAACGACCGGGAATCGGGTCGAACAGCGGCGCGAACCTGGATAATGAGTCCATCACAGAACGCACGGTCGTAGTTTTCGATGCCAAATCCATCGAAATCGAAATCACCTTCATCAAAAGATCGAGCGCGTAATACCCGTCGCCCGCGAGGAGGAAATCGAAGACCGGCTCGACCACGCCGTCCAGAATTTTCACCACCGCACTGCTCGGCTCCAGCACAACTTTCCGCGCAACCCCGTCGAAATGGATGGTCTCATCCACGTGACGCCCGCCGAGCACGATCAAACAATCAGGCAGGTGCTTTCGCACCGTGCGCGCAATATCGATTGCGTAGCGATGCCCCGGCGAGACCGTGCTGATCAACACCACCTTCGGGCGCATCACCATCAAAACCTTTTCGACAAAATATTTTTTTATCTTGTCATTCCACACACGCGGATCGAAAATCGTCTGGTCGGTGTTCAACAACGCACCGCCATATTCGCGGATGCCGTTCACATCCACGGCGGCGCGATACTCTGCCGAAGGCAACACCCCCCCACTGCGGACATAAATCATTATAGGGCGCGCCTTCGCTAAACCCCATTTCGCGGGTCTTCACCACCTGATCCACCGCATAACTCAACGCGGAATACAAACACATCGGGTCGCCGGGGAATTCGATCTTCCCCTCGCTGGTGGACATCACCGGCGCGAGGATGGAAAGCACCGGATAAGACCGCGCCAGCCATTCATGTTCCTTCAGGCTCAAACCAGGATGTTTCCCTGCAACTGTTTTGTCCTGCAGAATTCTCCTGCGATGACCCAGTTCATGATGCAACAAGCCGTCTTCGGGCCTGCTCATATTCTCATATTCAAAGTGAAGTTTTACATTGCGCATCGTGATTTCCCTTTCCAAATTTCTCTGCCGCACATTCACCCATTTTTACCGTGAAGGACGCCGGGGCGCACCTTGTATACTTGGCACGGGGAGAAATTGCGCTTTTTAACGCCAGGACGCAAAGGCGCAAAGCGACATTTTCCCTCGCGTCTTGGCGGCTTTGCGTTAAATCTGAAAACCGCAATTTGTGACCATGTTCAGTATAACGCTTGTGTGGCAGCAAATTCCAACCAATAACGACGAATTCGATAATCATAAGCGTAAACGGAATATCTTGTCCTTACAAATCTGATGAGCGGTGTCCGACAACTGCTTTTTCCTGTAAGATTGGGGCAACATGCAAACCACCCACCCCACCGGCATGCGCGCTTTCTCCATCATCTGGCTCGGACAGATCGTCTCCATGCTCGGCAGCGCCATGACGTGGTTTGCATTCACAATCTGGGTGTGGCAAAAAACGGGTCAGGCTTCCTCTCTTGCCACCGTCAGTTTCCTCGCCTTTCTGCCATCCATTCTATTCATGCCCATCGCAGGCACACTCGTGGATAAATGGGAGCGCAAATTCACTCTCATCCTCAGCGACCTCGGAAGCGCATCCGCCACACTCATCGTTTTAATTTTATACCTGACAAACCATCTTGCCCTATGGCATATTTATCTGCTCAGCCTGTTCACCGGCTTCTTCACCGCATTTCAATATCCCGCCTACATCGCCGCCACAACCGTCCTCGTACCAAAAGATGACTACGCCCGCGCACAAGGCATGATCGGACTCGCGCAAGCCGCCTCCAGCATCTTCGCGCCGATGACCGCCGCCGCGCTTCTGCCAATCATCAAAACGGACGGGATCATGATGATCGACCTGCTGACCTTTGCCGCCGCGTTTGGCACACTGCTGTGGATAAAAATCCCGCTTCGCACCGACCTCGAGCCTGCTTCGCCGACCCAAACAGGATTCACCCGTGAAGTTTCCTTCGGCTTCCGAACCATCTTCTCCAACCCAACCCTCCGCGCATTGACTGTGCTATTCATTGCGGCAAACTTCTTCCTTGCCATCGGCGCAACGTTGCTGGCGCCGACAATTCTCAGTCACACATCGAATAACCAACATGCGCTGGCGACGATTCTCTCCGTCGGCGCAATTGGCGGACTTATCGGCGGCGGCATTCTCAGCGTCTGGGGCGGACCAAAACGAAGGGCGGACGGAATCCTGCTTGGGGGCGTAGGCGCTTGTTTAATCGGAATCAGCCTCTTCGGTCTGGCTGGAAGCGTGATCGTCTGGGCTGTCGCAAGTTTCTTCTTCTCCTTCTTCGAGCCGTTCGTCGAAGGAGGCAATACGGCCATCTGGCAGACCACGGTGGATGTCAATTCGCAGGGACGGGTCATGTCGGCGAAGCAGCTGCTCACGCAAATCCCTTATTTGATCGGCGTTGCATCTTCGGGCTGGCTGGCTGAATTTGGCATGGCAAAGATCACCGGAACACAAAATGGAATCCATTTATCCATGATGTTATTATTGGCGGGCATCCTGGGCACGATCATTTTTCTGGCAGGATATTTCATCCCCGCCATTCGTCGCGCGGATTAAAAGGAGAATCAATGCTTACCTGGATCATCATCGCAGTCGTCGTCATCGGCATTTTGTTTTTGCTCGACCGGGAAATCTATCGCTATGAAGGGATTCACATCGGCCCGCGATTGCAGGCATGGCTGTATGACCGCTGGGCCGAAAAATATGACCACGACAAACGTGAAGGCCAGACGCAGGACGCCGAAATGCTCGCGCGCCCGTTGCTTGCAAAACTTTCCGATGTGCCCGAGCCGCTCGTGCTGGATGTGGCGACCGGCACCGGGCGTTTGCCGTTTGCGGTGATGAGCCAGCCCGATTTCAAAGGCAGGATCATCGCTGTGGATATTTCACACGGCATGTTGACACAGGCTGCAAAAAAACTTGCGTCCTTTCGTGACCGTGTGACGCTCATGCAATATGATGCCTTTCCGCTCCCCTTCCCCGATGAAACCTTCGACGTTGTCTCCTGCGTCGAAGCCCTGGAATTGATCGGCGAAAAGCAGGCCGCCGTGACAGAACTGGCGCGCGTCCTTCGTCCCGGCGGAATTTTGCTCACCTCGCGCGGCACGGAAGAATCGGGCCGCGGCATCGTCGTCATCAGCGCGGAAATGCTGACCACGCTCTTGAACAACGCCGGCTTCGCGGATGTGGAAATCACTCCCTGGTGGCGTGTGTTCAACCGTGTTTTCGCGCGCAAACCCGGCGCGTTGACGCCCGCCGGGAATCAATCATTGAAGGATGTGTTGAGTTGTCCGCAATGCGGCAAGGCGGGAACTTTCTCCGAATCAAAATCCGCTTTGACCTGCCAGAACTGCAACAAGCAGATCAAACTGGACGATGATGGGGTTGTAATATTGAGGTAACTGATGTTACACGGTTTACTCGTACCGCAACGTTATGAAGTTTAACAAAATAATACCGTAACCGCGCGTAATTGGCGTTCTCTAACGCCAACAGGCGCGTAAGAGAACGCGCCCTACGCGGACATTACGGCAATAATTTGTAAAAGACCATCACGTTGCGAGTATTTTGACGGCAAACCTGCCACTCGCAAGATAAATCTTACGGTACGTGAATGAGGCAAATCGCTAATCGGACAAAAACAGGAAACTTTCCAGACGAAAGTCACATGTCGAATTGCAACAAGGATGCTACACTTTCCGTAGACTAACTCAAGGAGACGTGACTTTATGGCGAATAAAACCTTTCTCTATGTCGGCGCGGGGATATTGCTGTTGATCGGTCTTTGCACGTTGGGCTACGGCTTGTTGAGTATCATCGGCTCCACCTCCGCGCAGGGAAGTTCATCGTGGCTTTCGTTTGGGCTTGGATTCTCCTGCGTTGGCGCGGTCTTTCTGGCGGGGGGAATCGGGCTCATCGTTTTTGCAAGCAGGCAAAAGGGTGCAGCAGGAAGCGGGGATAACATCACCTACAAGATTGACCTGCCCGGTCAAACCAAGGTCGAACAGATGAAATGCCGCAACTGCGGCGGAAGTCTCAAAGCGGATAACGTCAAAATGATCGCCGGCGCTCCGACGGTGGAATGTCCGTTTTGCGGCACAACCTATCAATTGACCGAAGAACCGAAGTGGTAGTTCGATTTACGATTTACGATTGGTGATTTTGGTGGTCGAGTAGTCCGAGTGTTCTTCGAGGACGTATCGAGACCACGATTGGAGAAACAAAATGAAAAGAAGATTTCTGATCGTTTCGTTCATTTTGATTTTTGTGCTTGCCATGTTTTCGAGCGTCTCCGCGCAGGACGCGCCGTATTATTTTGAAGTGAACAAGGAAGTAGTGCACGTCTACTGGAACTCGGACGGCACATTGAGTTTGGATTACACCTGGTATTTCAACAACCTGCCCGGCTCGCACCCGATTGACTTTGTGGATGTGGGCATGCCTAATTACAACTTCAGCACATCCAACGTGGTGGCCGAGGCGAATGGAGTCCGCGTGCAGGCAGACTCCGGGCAATACCAGGGGTCTGGGTCAGGCTTTGCAGTGGTGATGGGCGGGCAAACCATCCAGCCGGGACAAAAAGGCGTGGTGCATGTTTTCGTTCCCAATATTTCAAGGGTTCTCAATAACGATTCCAGCGACGAGAATTACGCGAGCGCAGTTTTCGCGCCAATGTGGTTCGACTCGCAATTCGTTTCCGGCAAGACCGATTTCACCATGACCTTTCACCTGCCGCCGAACATGAAAGAAGACGAACCGCGCTGGCACGATGCCCCGAGTGGATTCCCGTCCCAACCGCAGACCGGTTACGACACGGAAAATCGCGTCACCTACACGTGGTATGCGTCCGCGGCAAACGCATCTTCTTATTACGAGTTTGGCGCGTCGTTCCCGCGCAATTACGTGCCTGCCGAAAGTATTTACACTCCCCCGCCCAAACCGCTCATCAACATTGACGAAGACACCATTTTCGGCCTTCTTTGCGGCGGTTTTTTCCTTTTCATGTTTGTCATCGCCCCGGCGATTTCAGCCATCACCGGTCAGCGGCGCAAACTGCAATATCTTCCGCCGCGAGTTGCCATCGAAGGTCACGGCATCAAACGTGGACTCACCGCCGTGGAAGCCGCCATTTTGATGGAACAGCCCC
>JBBIUO010000147.1:6952-9394 GCA_037440205.1 Chloroflexota bacterium | reverse complement strand
CGTGTACAACATCTCCAGCGGCGTGAACGGAATATTCAGCGAGTGCATGATCCAGCCGATGATGATGTTGATCGCGCCCTCCTTGCGCAACAGCATCATCCACGCATACACGCGGATGACGAAGTTCGTCCACAGCGGGATCAGCACCATGAAAAGAAATGTGTTTCGTCGTTTGGGCTGCGCGCGCGCAATAAAATAAGCAAGCGGATACGCCAGGGCGATGACAAGCACTGTCGTATTGAACGCCAGGGTCAGCGAACGCCATAAAATTCCCACGTAAAGCGGGTCGAAGCAGGAGGCCTGCCCGGCGGAACAATCGGCGCTGAAGCCAAACAGGCGGATGTAATTATCGAAGGTAAACGAGTAAATCACATCCCCATCCGGACTGCGCTTTCCAAAACTTATAATAAAAGTGAGAAACAACGGGATGATCAACAGCACGAACATCCAGATCGTGGTGGGAAGCGCCAGAAGCGTGCCCTGCGCAGACTTGTTTTCACGAAGACGCTTGAGCATGGCTAATCCTTTTTCAACACGAGGGTATTTTCCGGCATGAGCATCAGCCAGACCTCCTGCCCAACCGAATAGAACGACTTCGGGTCGAGCCGCGAAATGCGGTTCTGTTCCCACACCTTCAACTTCGTGCCGTGCAAATCCACAAACACATGCGTATCCGCACCGATGTACACCGTGTTCGTCACCTTCCCGCGGAACATATTCTGGTTGACCGCATTCTTTTCGGCGATGCGAATCTTTTCAGGGCGGATGGATACAACGACCTCCTCCCCTTTGACCAGCCCCTCCGAAATCGGAACTCCCGTCGCTTCGGCATTCAGGCCGGGGATGAAAACCGACGCTTCATCCTTTGAGATGGACCTGATCTTGCCTTCGAGGAAATTCGACTCCCCGATAAAGTCCGCCACGAATTTGTTCGAGGGACGTTCATAGATTTCGACCGGCGTCCCCATCTGCTGGACCTGACCCTTGCTCATCACCGCAATGCGGTCGGACATGGTCAGCGCCTCTTCCTGGTCATGGGTCACATAAATGAACGTGATGCCGAGTTGCTGTTGAAGCGCCTTCAACTCCAGTTGCATTTCCTTGCGGAGTTTCAAATCCAATGCACCAAGCGGTTCGTCGAGAAGCAACACATCGGGCGTTTTGACCAGCGCCCGTGCAAGCGCGACGCGCTGCTGCTGTCCACCGGAGAGCTGGCGCGGTTTTCGGCGATCCATGCCGGTGAGTTGAACCATGTCGAGGGCGCGTCCGACCCGCCTTTTGATCTCCTCCTCCTTTGCCCCTTCCATTTCCAACCCAAAGGCGACGTTTTGATAAATGGTCATGTGTTGGAACAAGGCGTAACTTTGGAACACCGTATTCACCTTGCGTTGAAAAGGCGGCGTATGCCCCATGGCCTTCCCTTCAATATAAACCTCGCCCTCGGTCGGCCATTCAAAGCCCGCGATCATCCGCAGGGACGTGGTCTTGCCGCACCCCGAAGACCCAAGCATCGAAAAGAACTCGCCATTCTTAATCTGCATGGTCACACGATCCACCGCGGCCATTTCGTTGCCCTCAGGCGTGATAAATCTTTTTACTACATCCCGCATTTCAACTGCAAATTCACTGGTCATCTATCTTCTCCTCAGACGAGTTATTGAAATTACATTGTCCTGCCGATCTCTTTCAGCGAATCGCCCAGGCGATCCAGCAACATATTCATCTGTTCCATTGTCACAACCAGCGGCGGTTCGATGCGGATGGTCTGCGCGCTCGTCAATGTGCCAGCCACCAGCACGCCGCGCTTGAACAAACCCGAGGCAACCTTGTAACCGATCTCCGGACTCTTGAAGTGCATCCCGATCAGGAGACCTTTGCCTGTTATTTTCTCATAAATTTGCGGATATTGCGCCACGAATTTCTCCAATTGTGGAATGAGATACGCACCCTTCTCCGCCGCTTTTTCCCACAGCCGTTCGCGCAAGGTGACGTGAATGGCAGAGATCGCCGCCGAGCAGGCCAGCGCGCCGCCGCCTGTCGTCGTCGTGTGCATGAACGGATTCGGATACATCATCGGATGAAAAATTTCCTCCGTCGTTGTCACTGCGCTGACGGGCATCACACCGCCGCCGAGGGATTTCGCCGCGGTCAATATATCGGGGACGACATTCCAATGGTCCACGCCCCACAGCTTCCCCGTCCGGCCAAGACCCGTCTGCACTTCATCCGCAATCAACAGCACGCCGTATTTTTTCGTCGCCGCGCGGATGCGGGGCCAGAAATCATCGGGCGGAACAATCGCCCCCGATTCACCCTGGATCGGCTCGAACATCACAGCCGCCACGCCAATGCCGACCTTGTCGCAAATTTCAAGTTGTTTTTCCACCGCGTCCGCATCGCCAAATGGGACGTGATATACCTGCCCCGCATACATCGGCCCCA
>JBBIUO010000147.1:0-6942 GCA_037440205.1 Chloroflexota bacterium | reverse complement strand
GAAATCGGACTTGCCCATCAAGGAAAGCGACCCCATCGTCTTGCCGTGAAATGCCCGCACCCCAACGATGAACGCGGTTTTGCCCGTATAAAGTTTTGCGATCTTCATCGCGGCCTCGTTGGCTTCGGTGCCGCTTGCCGCAAACCAGCTGTATTTCAAATCACCGGGCGTGATGCTCGCAAGCAGTTTCGCCAGCACGCCGCGCAACGGATCGATCAATTCCTGCGAAGGCATGGGCGAACGCTCCAACTGTGCCTTCACCGTCTTCACCACATCGGGATGACTCCATCCCAAATCCATCATGCCAAAGCCGCCGAGAAAATCCAGATACTCGCGCCCCAGCACATCCTTGAACACCGCGCCCGAACCGCCCCACTCCACCGCTGCCCAATCGCCCGCCTCCGTCACCGACTTGCGATACTCCAGCCAGTTGCGGTTGTAATGCTCGGCGAAATTATTTTTTGATTCATCGATAATTTTATGCGCTTCATCAATCGTCGGAAATTCATTCTTGTGAATCAAATCCATCCAGCGCGACGAATAATCCAAAGCGTCTTCGTAATCGTAAGCCATACATCCTCCGTAACACAAACTTAAGTTTGTGTTACTAAAACTTCCTCGTCCATTCCTTCGGCCAGCGTTCGACCACCACCTTCTTCTGTGTGAAGAATTCCACCGCATCGGTGCTTTGGCCGTGCATGTCGCCGAAGAACGAATCCTTCCATCCGCTGAACGGGAAGAAGGCCATCGGCGCGGCAACGCCAATATTGATTCCAATGTTGCCCGCATCGGCTTCGTAACGGAATCTTCGCGCGGCATTTCCGCTCGTGGTGAACAGACTGGCCTGATTGCCATACACGCCGCTATTCACCAACTGGATGGCTTCATCAATATCTTTGACGTGCATGAGACTCAGCACCGGCCCAAAAATTTCCGTCTTCCAAATCTCGCTTCCGGGCTGGACCTCGGACAGGATCGTCGGTCTGACGAAGGATCCACCCTCATAGCCTTTGACTCTCGTCCCGCGCCCATCCACAGGGATGCCCGCGCCCTCCTTCGCGCCGACTCCGATCAACTGCTCAATGCGCTGTTGTGACGCCGTGTTGATGACGGGGCCCATTTGAACGCCAGAGTCCATGCCATAGCCGACGGTTCGAGTCGAAGCCGCGTCGCAGATCAATTCGGTGAAATGGTTTTTGGCGTCGGCCACTGTCACAGCGAGGGAAACTGCCAGGCAGCGCTGACCAGCACACCCGAAGGCTGAATCAGCGATGATCTTCGTCGCCATTTCCATATCCGCATCAGGCAAAATGATGACGGGATTCTTCGCTCCGCCTTGCGCTTGAACACGTTTGCCATGTGCGGCGGCCGTCGAGTAAATGTATTTCGCGGTGTTCGTCGAACCGACGAAAGTGATCGCGCGAATAGCAGGATGTTCGAGAATGCCATCCACCGCATCCTTCGCGCCGTTGACCATGTTGACCACGCCTTTCGGAAAGCCAACCTGTTCGATGAGTTTAAAAATGAATTGCATGGTCATCGGCACTTTTTCAGAAGGCTTGACGATGTAGGTGTTGCCTGCCGCGAGCGCGTAGGGCAGATACCAAAATGGGATCATGCCGGGGAAGTTGAACGGCGCGATGGTGGCGCACACGCCAACAGGCTGGCGGATCATGATCTCGTCAATGCCGGGGGCGATGTCTTCAACAAATTCGCCTTTGCCCATGTGCGGCATTCCGCAAGCGACTTCGATGTTTTCGTAGGCGCGCACCATTTCGGCTTTGGATTCTTCAAAGGTTTTGCCTGCTTCGTCCGTGATGAGTTTGGCGATTTCGTCGCCATTTTCGCGCATGAGGTTGCGGAGTTTGAAAAGGTACTGCACGCGGTCGTTGACGGGCGTCCTGCGCCAGCCATCGAACGCCTCCCGCGCCGCCTTCGCCGCCGCATCCATGTCGTTCTTTCCGCAGAGAGGCGTTTTTGCTATCACCTGTCCCGTCGCCGGGTTGATGACGTCAAAATATTCTTTTACGTTGGGTTTGATCCATTCGCCGTTGATGTAGTTGAGTATTTCCATTATTTTCTCCGAAGATGCTGTTGCATGTTGCGTGTTCCGTTTTTTACACAACGGAACACGCAACACGCTCCACATAACACGTTCTACGAAACAAATTTATCCATCAACTCCGCCAGCCCTTCGTCAAACAACTTCAGACCCTCGTCCAGCTGCTCTTTTGTGATCGTCAACGGCGGGACGATGAACACAACACTCTTGAAAGTGAACACGTACACGCCGTTTTGCACGAGAAAGTTTTTCAGCGGAGTCGGGTCAAGGGATTCCTTCGTTTCGCGGTTCTTGACCAATTCCATGGCAGTGAATAAGCCGATGTAACGCACGTCGCCGATGGACGGATGTTTCTTCTTCAAGTCTTCGAGTTGTTCACCGAGATATTGACCCACCTTCTTTGCATTTTCAAAAATCTTTTCTTCCTCGTAGGCTTCGATGGTGGCGAGCGCGGCGGCGCAGGCGAGGGCGTGACCGTTATACGTCAAACCCGCCGAGAGCATGTGGCTGTCAAAATATTTGGCGATATGCTCACGGACGATTACCGCTCCCAGCGGCACGTAGCCAGAGGTAATTCCCTTCGCTGTGGTGATGATATCCGGCGTGACGTTCCAATTATCCACCGCAAACCATTCGCCGGTGCGTCCCCATCCGCTCATCACCTCGTCGGAAATCAAAACGATGCCGTATTTGTCGCAGATTTCGCGCATTCGGGGCCAGTAATCATCGGGCGGGACGATGAGACCGTTCGTGCCGGTCACGCCTTCGAGGATGATGGCGGCGATCTGGTCGGGACCTTCGTGCTGGATCACCTCTTCGACGTGCTTGATGCACTCGCGGTGACAGGTATCCTTCGTCCAGCCGAAGGGACAGCGATAGCAATACGGGTCAAGAAAGTGGACAACGCCTGAAATCGCAGGCTCGGCGGGCAGACGGCGGTAATCGCCGGTCAATGAAATCGCGCCGTGAGTCGCGCCGTGGTAGGAACGATAGCGCGCCATAATTTTATGTCTGCCTGTGAACTGACGCGCGATCTTGATGGCGTTTTCATTCGCCTCCGCGCCGCCCAAAGCGAAGAAGGTTTTCTTCAAATCGCCGGGGGTGATCTCGGCCAGTTTCTTTCCAAGCAAGCCGCGCGGTTCGGTTGCTGCACTCGGGCTGACGAAGGTCAACACAGCGGCTTGATCCTGGATCGCCTTCACCACTTTCGGGTGCTGGTGACCAACATTCTGGTTTACCAATTGCGAAGCAAAATCGAGATAGCGTTTGCCGTTAGCGTCCCAAAAATATACGCCCTCCGCTTTGGTGACGGGGATGGGATTTACCTGTCCCTGATTGGACCAGGAGAAAAAAGTGTATTCTTTGTTGAGGTCAACGATTTCCTGTGCGGTTAGTTTGGTCATGTTGTCTCCGTGGGGTTGTACACACGTAGACAAGTAAACAAGTACACAAGGAAACAGGTATACACGGCTCACCTGTCTACTTATTTACCTGTATACCTGTCTACCTTTTTACTTCCTTCACGATTTCCGCATACACATTCAACGTCTCGTCAATATCGGCATCGGAATGTTCGTAGCAGAGGAACCAGGGTTCGCGGGCGTCGTGATCGGGCATCACGCCTTTTTCGATGGCTTTCTCGACCAATTTCAAATACAGGTCGCGGTCGCTTTCCTGCCACTCCCGTTGACAAGTCACGGATTCGATGCCGAGCGAAAACGAGAACATGGCGGGGTAGCCTGTCATCACGGCGGGAATATCGTTCTCCTCGAAGATTTCCTTCAAACCGTCCATCAGGCGTTGTCCGCGCTTTTCGATGGTCTTGAGAATGGGTTTGGATTTCAACAAGCTCAACGTGGCGAACGCACCCGCCACGCCGGGCTTGTTATTTGTGTACGTTCCGCCCTGCGCCACGCCATGCCCGATGATGGACATGATTTCCTTCTTCCCTCCAAAGGCCGCGATGGGATATCCATTTCCAAGCGCCTTGGCATACGTGACCATGTCTGGCTTGATGTTGTAATATTCCTGCGCTCCGCCGTTTGCGATGCGGAATCCCGTTTTCACTTCATCGAGGATGAAGACACAGCCATATTCCCCGGTCTTCTTGCGGATGAGTTGCAGGAATCCATCCTGCGGATTGATCGCGGCGCAATTTCCCTGGCACGGCTCGGTGATGACCGCGGCAATCTGCTCCCCGTAGGATTTCATCACACGCTCGAAGCCCTCAAAGTCATTGAACGGAAGTGTAATGATGAACTCGCGCATGGATTTGGGAATACCCGACGATCCGGGCACTGCAATGGGGCTTCTGCGATTGCCGTATACTTCGGCAGGCGCATACGTTGACCACAAGGCATGGTCGTGCATTCCGTGATAATTGCCTTCGAACTTGAGGATGATGTCGCGCCCGGTATACGCGCGGGCAACGCGGATGGCGTGCATGGTCGCCTCGGTGCCGGAGCAGGCGAAACGAACCATCTCGATGGCGGGAGACATTTCAACGATCATTTCCGCGACGGCCACTTCAAGTTCGCTCGTCATGGCGAACAATACCCCCCGTTGAATCTCTTCCACTACTTTGGAATCAACTTCCGGGTAGGCATGACCGAGGATGATCGGCCCAAAGGCCATGCGATAGTCAATGTACTTCTTCCCGTCCACATCCCATAAATACCCCCCTTTGGCCTTCTCAACATAAGGCGTAATTCCATCCCCCCAAAATCGAAAATTGGAATTTACCCCCAATGGCAAGGTCTTTTGCGCGCGCTGTTGCAGTGCCTGCGTTTTCGAACCGAACATACACTCTCCTTGATGGATTATCTGGGTGCTGCCGTTGATTCTTTTTCCGATAGTTCGTTTGCGATTCGTTCGGGCACCCGCCACTGATACACATCCTTGAGGATGATGGGCACGATGGAGGTTGTGGTTTTGCGAACCCCGGTCACTTTGCGAATAACTTCCGTGACAAAATGATAAATCTCGGACGTATCTCTTGCCACCACCTGAATGCTGATGTCGTTCTGCCCGATGCCGCAGGCCACGTACGTGACATTCTCGAACGCGGCCATTTTCTTCGCCACCTCGAAAATCAGGTCTGATTCCACCTCCAGCCAGACATCGGCCTTGATGGTGTACCCAAGCGCCTCGGGGCTGACCACCGCGCTGATCTGAATCACCCCTTCATCAATCATGCGGTCAACGCGATAGCGAATGGAACGCTCTGAAATATCCCCCATACGGCGGGACATTTCCGAGGCAGACATTCGGCCATCTTCGAGCAACAAGTTTACGATTTTTATATCTGTTTTGTCGAATTCATACATATCTTCACTTTGTTCTTTCCGAAAGTTACGCGCCGAATATACCTTGCGGCGTTTTAATCGTCAAGGGGCAAATAAAAAGCCGCCACAAGTGACGGCCTGTAGGCCAGGCTTGCAGCCTGACCTCTTTGGAATATAGGCATGGCGGATTGAAAATCCGCCCTACTGGATGCGATACAAACTCAACCTGCGGTCTTTGAAAACGAGGAAGACATTTTGCGGAAAGGCTTGCTGGAATTCGACCATCCAGGCCGGTTCATCGCGGATCAACAAATACTCGATCTTACTTTCCCGAAAACTGGTCAGGCGTTCTGACGGAGAAAGAGTCTCCCCGATTAATGGCTTCCAAAGTTGAGTCTGCTCCCCGCCCGATTGCACACGGAAGACCAGCGGCTCGAACTTCAACGTCAGGCTGGGGATAATGGAATTGGTGGCGGCATCGGGTCCGCCGACGATGATCGGCGAAGCGACATCCATCTCATTCATCTGCCGCGCCGCGCTGACGTAGTTGGAGTACAGGTCAACCAAATCTGTGCCGCCGGGCGGGAGGTTTTCCATTGCCCACGGGCGAACATAAATTACCAGTCCAATCATGGCGACAGTCATGATTAAATAGTAGGCAGGTTGAATCCAATCCACGCGGCGGACGAATTCAACCTTCTGTGAAATCTCAAAACCCGCCCAGATCAGAAAGGCAAACGCCAATCCAAATGGCATCAACCACGTGAGCCGCCAAAGTTGAAACGGCGTGGTGAACATGCCGACGATCCAGCCTGTGTAGGGGAACATGCTCACGCCCAGCACAAGAAATGCCGCAAGCACGTAACGGGCGTGTTTATATTTCCAGAAAAAGAACAGGCACAGAATCGCCGAAACGAGGCTGACCTCGTAAGGCAATCCTTGAGTCAGATAATGCGAGAGGCCGTAAAAGTTCGTGCCTTCGATAATATCCACGCGGCGGACACCGAAGCGGGCAAATTCATCGTTCTCGGCCACATCGTCAAGCGAGAAGCTCAACGTCTGCGAATATTCTCCCCCACCGAAGCGGAAGGTGTAGGGAATCAAAACCACCAGCGCAAGGACTCCGATCATCCCTGCATATTTCCAGCGAACGTCTTTATCAAACAGTTTCGGCAGGCCGTGCACGCCGATAATCATGCACGACATTCCAAACTGAATCGGATGCGTGAACACCATCGCCAGTCCCGCCACTCCGACGAGAATCAACTTCCGTACTTCTGGCTTTTCCAAATATTCCACCGCCAGCAGGATAAAAATATACGAGATAAAAAACGCGGCAACGACCTTATCTTCTGTGAGGCGCTGGTAAAAAAGATTGCCGGGCTGATTCCATTTGGTGAGGCGCATCAGACTGAATCCCTGCGCGAGGATGGCGATCCCTGCCGCGGCGCGGGGTAAACCGAGAGTCCGCCCGAGGGAGTAAATGCCCAAAAAGGAGAAGCAGGCCAGGACGGGAGGAAGAAACGCCCCCGCAACGATGAGTCCATCCACGTTACTGAATCCAGAGATCAGGGCTTCGACCAAAGGCCAGTAGGC
>JBBIUO010000146.1:0-9444 GCA_037440205.1 Chloroflexota bacterium | reverse complement strand
GCGAGTTGCAAATCCCAGCGCGTAAATGGCGGAGATGGTGTCTGTTCCAAATGGGACGGTGTACGTGTCGTAACCGAGTTCAACACCTTCTTCTTGCAACTGATGAATGATGCTCCGCCCGTTGACGTTGCCGCTCAAGAAGCAAAGGATGTTGCGTCGCTGTAATTCGCGCACGATCTTGACCGCCACCTCATTTGATTTCGCACATCCAACGATGGCGGCAAATCCCGGCATACGGCCATCCACCAATTGAATGCCCCACGAACGCAGTTGAATATCATCAATCGGCCCGTTCAGATGACCGTCCAACGACGCTTCCTTGCCGCCGTTATCCGGACTGGTGAAGGATGTGCCACCCGCGAGTTTAAATCCAGGCATCGGCTCGGGTTGAAGTCCATACACAAATCGCACCGCTTCAATCGTCTCGGCGGCGAGAAGCGTTGCCATTCCCGAGTCGAGAGTCTCACCGAGGTAGGGAGTCCATTTTGAAAAGGCGGGGATCGGGTGAAGCAAATCCCGCGCATATTTCATCACGGGTCCCAGGTCGCCGAGTTTTTCAATCGTTTTGCCCGTCATGCCGAGAATCGTCGGAAGATAATATGCTGTGTTGGGAAACGAAACGGATGTATCGGCGCCCTTTTCATTCAACGCCTTGTTGAGCATTAATTCGGCTTCGGTCACAAGCGCGTTCGCGCCTCTCATTGCACGTGTGGCTATGTATTTTGACATAATGTCTCCTTTGCGTAATAGGCGTTCTCTAACGCCAATGCCCACATTAGAGAATGTGGGCTACGCACAAAGATATTCAATCCGCCGCCAATCCATAAATCGCTTCACGCTTCTGCGCCAGCGGCAACTTCTCCAACTTGATCATCTTCGTATCGCCGCTTCGACCAAACTTATCCTTCTCCCACGCAGGGAGTCCGAGTGCGGCGCGTTTCTTGTCAATGTGAGCCAACGTGGCTTCGATCATCTTTTGCGGATCGGGAATGAACTCCAGCTTGCCGCCGTAGATTTTCTCCCAGCCTTCGCTGATGTAATGCAAGACCGCATCACTATCATTGACTCGATCCGGCATCCCGCTCACAGGCGACGCGCCGCCGAAGATGACATACGCGCCCGACGCCACACAGTACACGGCAATCGCCAGTGCCTTCTCACTCATCCATTCGGGCGCAAGCCCAACAGCCGGGACTTGATCAATGTCATCGCCGAGACCGCCTTCTTCCACCATTTGAGTCAGCACGGTCAGGATGCGCGTATTATCAACACACGATCCCATGTGAAGGACTGGAGGAATGCCGACCGTTTCGCAGACTTCCCTCAACCCGTTTCCGACTTCCGTCAGGCCTGCTTCGCCCAACATGAGTCCCAACTTCCCCGCGGCAATTGCCCCGCAACCCGTCTGCACGACAAGCACATCCTGTTTGAGCAATTCCTTCACAACCAGATTATGTAAATAATCCTGCGACGAACGCGGATTGTTGCATCCCACAATCGCCGCCACGCCGCGGATGCGTCCCGTCATGATCGCGTCGTTCAACGGGCGGAACGACGCGCGGTACGAACCTCCCAGCATGTAATTGATGTATTCATGCGAGAAGCCCGGGATTACATCTTCCTTGATCTGCGGGATTCTCACTTTGGCCGATTCACGGTTCTTGAAATTATCAATCGCCACTTTCAAAATTTGCTTGGCGATGGTCAACGCCTTGTGTTCATCGAATTCGATATGTGTCGCCCCTTTGATTTGAACCTTTGGCGAGGTGGTGATGATGGCCGTATGGAAATTCTGCGCCAATCCCACCAACGCTTGCATGATGCACTGCACATCCACCACCATCGCTTCGACCGCGCCGGTCATGATGGATAACTCTTGATGCAGGAAGTTCCCCGCCGCAGGGATGCCCTGCCGCATGAGAATTTCATTCGCCGTACAGCAAATTCCCGAAAGATTCACGCCATGCGCGCCAGCCGCTTTGGCATACGCAATGATTTCAGGGTCTTGCGAGGCGGCGACCAGCATTTCGCTCATCGAAGGTTCATGCCCATGCACCACCACGTTGACCATATCCTCTTTAATCACGCCGAGGTTGGCCTGTCCCAAAATCGGGGCGGGTGTGCCAAACAAAATATCCGAGATGTCGGTGGCGATCATCGAGCCGCCCCATCCATCTGCCAGCGCGGTTCGAACCGCATGATTCAAAATATGCGCGGGTTCCTGGTCATCGCCGATGTGGGTGCGATGCAACGCCTCCACCACTTCCCGATCCACGCCGCGCGGCCAGACCTTTTGTTCGCGCCAGATTTGCTGTCTCTTTTTCGGAGCGCGTATCGCAGGAACAACTTCGCCGCGTTGCTGGCCGAATTGCGAAATGTAAAGGTCGGCCAGATCGTTGGCGATTTCTTCCGGCGAGCGCCCTTCGATCTTGATATCATATTTCGAGGCGACGATTCGCAGTTTGGCAACGTCACGGATGGAATAACCTTCCGCCTTTCCTTCTGCGGTCGCCTTCAATAGAAAAGCCATGTCGCGCCCGTGATCGGAATGCGCCGCACCACCGGCAGCGATGGCGCGAGTCAGGTTGCGCGCCTGGATCGTGTCCAACGTCGCGCCGCACACGCCCACTTCGCCATTTTTTGTCAAACGGCAGGGTCCCATTCCGCATTGCTTGCAACACATCCCTGCGCCGCCGATGTTGCATGGAACCATGTTGTCGGCGCGTGTGAAAGCCGTGCCGATTCCCAACTCCTCTGCGCGGATCAGCATCTGTTGCGCGGCAGGGTCGGTGGAATAATCTTTAATTTCGCGTTTCTTTGGCATGATCTACCTCTCTTTTATATGTCATTGCGAGGAGGGTGCACTTCCCGACGAAGCAATCTCCGCCTTTGCAAATGAAAACTCCAGGTAATTTAGAGATTGCTTCGGGCGAAGAACAAGAGCACCCTCGCAATGACATTATTCTTCCTCAACCTTCACCACACCCATGCCGGGACAATGCCAGAGCGGGCGTCCCTGATAGTTCACCCGTTGGGCAAAGCTGATGGTTTGTTTGGTTGTCTCATAGGTGGCGGTGTGTCGGAAGAAAGGCTTCTGTCCATCCCCTTGTTGAGCCGCGCTTCCCATTTCAACTGGCACAGTGAATTCCCCAAGATACCCGGCCTCTTCCAGTTTGGCGGTGATTTGCAGTTCGTTGACCTTTGTCTCGTCATAAGTCACTTCAACGGTTTGAAAAGCGCTACTGGCATAAACGTCAACCACCCCCTCCAATTCCAGTAAGATCCTCCGCACTTCTGTCACATGATGATCCCCATAAAGTGCGGGTGTTTCAAAGAATTTCGTCTCCACGAGACACCTCCTGAATGAAAGTGGGTGATGACTCAACCGAAGACACGTCTAAAAAAATAGACTCTTTCCAGCATTCATTTTAGCATTTTGACGGTCAACAAAATCGTGTAATTTGTCATTACAAAACCGGATAAATGTACCGATAATTGGCATCTCTATCATTTGGAAATGTATAATCAGAAAGCGCGTAATTGGCGTTCTCTAACGCCACGAATCGGAGCATAAACGATGCCTGATTTTTCAATGGATTGGAGGCCATCTCGTCCCGAGGCGGCTTCCAAACAACTGTCGGATCGAGTTGATGAACTGAGATCAACGCTTCGGGTCCAGGACCCAGGCCTGGTCGCCGCGCGAAGCGGCATTTCCTATCTGACGTTTGGTCCCGGTCGCGGCGAATTGCATGTTCCGTTGTGGGAAGAGGTTTGCATCCTTCCATTTCCGAATCTGACAGGATACAACAGCCGTGATATTCCCCTTTCCAATTTTCAACAGGCGTTGTTGCTGTACCATCTGGTCACTGCCGATGGCACGCCATTGACCGGCGCATGGGTATCGTTCGCCGACCTGCCAGATGGAAGAATGTACAACGCGGCATTTCAGGGCTACAGCGGAAATGAAATCGTCAAAGCGTTTGGCTTCAACCTGGATGGATTCAAATCTGCCTGTTCCAAACTGAGAGGAAAGCCTATCGAAATTGGAAGCGCCTCCTTCCTCTTTTATGCCCTGCCGCGCGTGCCGCTCATGACCACCTACTGGCTCGGCGACGAAGACTTCCCATCCTCATGCAGGATTCTGTTCGACAAATCCGCCTGCCATTACCTGCCCATCGACGCCTGTGCCCTGCTCGGAAGCATGCTCGCAGGCAAACTGACACATCCCAAGTCTGGCTAAAAAGAGGAATTCTGTCACTATTCGGCGAATTGAGTGGAATGTAGAATATCAATGGATCACGAACTCGTAGTGACGACTTATGGTCTTTAACAAAATATTGCCGTAGTAGGGCGCGTTCTCTTACGCGCCCATCGGCGTTAGAGAACGCCGTCTACGCGCGGTTACGGTGTTAATTTGTAAAACTTCATCAGTCGTCCATGGCTGAGGCCCCCACGAATGGAGCATTCTATGAAACTCGCAGTCACAGGAAAAGGCGGCGTGGGCAAGACCACGCTCACGGCATTACTGGCTCAGGGATATGCAGATATGGGTCGTCAGGTGCTGGCTGTGGATGCCGACCCCTCGCCATGCCTCGCCGGCGCGTTGGGGTTTCCCCCCGAATTAAGGGAGCAACTCAAACCCATCGCCGAAATGGATTCGCTCATCGAGGAACGAACCGGCGCGAAGCCCGGCACCGTCGGCGGATTCTTCACTCTCAACCCGCGCGTGGACGACATCCCCGAACGGTTCAGCGTTCTCCATCGCGGCGTGCGCCTGCTCGAAATGGGGTCAGTGGACATGGGCGGTTCAGGTTGCATTTGTCCCGAGTCGGCGATGCTGAAAACATTGTTCACTCATCTGCTCTTTCGTCAGGATGAAATTCTTTTGCTGGATATGTACGCGGGCGTCGAACACCTGGGCCGCGCGACGGTTGATTTTGTGGATGCCATGCTGGTGGTCGTCGAACCGACTCGCCGAAGCCTGGGCACTGCCGCCCAGATCAAGAAACTGGCGAATGACATTGGTTTACAGCGCTTGTACCTCGTTGGAAATAAAGTCCGCAACGACGAGGAAGCCAAATTCCTCGAAGCCGAAACGCCGGGTTTGCCATTGCTTGGATATTTACCCGCCGATTTGAAAGTGCAGGAAGCGGATCGACTCGGCATCCCCGTCTACGACCACGTTCAAAGTTTAAAATCCGCAACGGAGCAAATCGTGACGATGCTCGACGAATTGACAAGCGATGAGATAATGGAGTGATCGTTTAGAAGGAAGTATATAAGTACACAGGTAAACAAGTACACAGGTATACAAGACCTGTCTACGTGTGTACGTGTGTACGTGTGTACGTGTGTACGTGTGTACGTGTCTACGTGTCTACGTGTGTACGTGTACATGTGTCTACGAGAGGCCATCAAACCACATGACTACAACAATAGCATTAGCAGGCAAAGGCGGCGTGGGCAAAACCACCGTCGCCGGCATGATCATCAAATATCTCGCGCAGAACCAAACAGGGAGCATCCTCGCCATTGACGCCGATCCCTCCTCCAACCTGAACATGGTGCTGGGACTCGACCTCGAATGGACGGTCGGCGACATCCGCGAAGATATGCTGGAGCAGGTGAAGTCGTCGCTCACCAACGGCGGCGCGGCGATGGGAACCATGCCGGGCGGCACAAGCAAACGCGATTATCTGGAATATCACGTGCGTTCCTCGCTGGCGGAAGGCTCGCGCTTCGACTTGATCGCCATGGGCCGCGGCGAGGGTCCCGGATGTTACTGCGCGGTCAATCACAATCTGCGCGAGGTCATTGACGGCTTGAGCCGTCACTACGCCTATGTCGTGATAGATAATGAAGCGGGCATGGAGCATCTCTCGCGGCGCACCACGCGCGACGTGCAACATCTTTTCATCGTCAGCGACCCGACCCAGCGGGGATTGGTCGCCGCCCAACGCATCGCCGACATGCGCAAGGAACTTGAGATTGACATCGAGAATGCCTACCTCATCGTCAACCGCCTGCGTGGAGACATGCCTGCTGAACTCAAAACTTTTGTGGATGGAATGAGTGTGCCCCTGCTCGGAACGATTCACTCCGATGACGAACTGGCCGAATTTGAATTCTCCGGCAAGCCCCTTGTGGAGTTGGGAGATGCGTCGCCGGTGTATCGCTCCGTTGAAGAAATGATGCGAAAGGTAATCAAATAAGTCGCCTTACAAACCGGGGTAATGGTTCGATGGAAGAAATCTACAATCTGAAACCTCGAAGGATGTTCCTCGTAAACAGGTGTGAATGCGCAAAAAGAAGTGCGATCACAAGAAGTGGAAAATCCTTCGAGGAAGAATGAATCGGAATCCAAACATCAGCGAATCACTGGCGACTGCCATCACAAAATCAGCAAGCAAACAAACGTACTACACCATCCGTTTTTTTGTGGATCGTGAGCGGGCCACGGATGCGTACCGGGCCTACGGATACTTTCGATGGGTGGACGATGTCATTGACGCAGAATCAGGCACGGGCGCGGAGAGAAGCGCGTTCGTCCGTCGCCAGCAATCTCTCCTCGCGTCGTGTTATCGCGGCGAGGTTCCAAACAACTTGTGTTCGGAAGAATGGATGCTGGTTGACTTGATCTGCAACGACACGGAAAAAAACAGCGGACTGCAAACTTATCTGCGAAACATGATGGATGTGATGGTCTTCGACGCCGGGCGGCGCGGGCGGACCATCTCGCAGGCGGAGTTGTTCGAGTATTCGAGAAAACTTGGAACGGCTGTGACCGAAGCGCTGTATTATTTCATCGGTCACGACGATCCATCTCCCCGTCACGAGGCGCGTTACCTTGCAGTGACTGCCGCACACATCACCCACATGTTGAGGGACGCGATGGAAGATGCGGCAAATGGATACTTCAATATTCCGCGCGAATATCTTCAAGCCCATGACATTTCGCCGCAGGATGTAACAAGCCGGGCATATCGCGAGTGGGTTTGCGGACGAGTTCAACTGGCGCGGGAATATTTCAAGATGGCGCGGGAATGCACTGTGCAGGTAAAGAATCTGCGCTGTCGCCTGGCCGGCTTTGCTTACACGGCGCGTTTTGAATGGATGTTGCGGAGGATTGAACGAGACAACTACTGCTTGCGTTCCGAATATCCCGAACGCAAGAGTTTGCAGGCGGGCTTGTGGATGGCGTGGTCTGCGCTGGCCGCCGTGTTCGCTTCGCCATTGATAAAGATCGCACCGCGCGACTTGGCTGTACAGCCGATACGGATTGATAAAAGATGAAAACACGTTGCTCTCGGCGGCGTCCGCGCCGCCGGGGACGGCGGCTGGAGCGGTTCACATGAAAACAAAACACATCATTGTCATCGGCGCAGGTATCGGCGGGATCACCGCCGCAACTCATCTGGCAAAACAAGGTTTGCGAGTCACGGTCATCGAAAAGAATGACGGCCCCGGCGGCCGTTGTGACCGCATCAGCCGCGAGGGTCATCACTTCGATACCGGCCCGACGTTGCTTGTGATGCCGCTTTTATATGAAGCGGAGTTTCGCGCGCTGGGCGCATCCATGCACGAACTACTGGACCTGCAACGCGTTGACCCGACCTATCATCTCGTATTCGACGATGGCAGTCAGCTCGCGCTCACGTCGGATATGAAATCCATGCAGGAGCAACTCGAACATTTCGAGCATGGAAGTTTTCAAGGCCTCCTGCGATATATGGAAGAAGGTCATCGTCACTATCATCTTGGCATCGAGAAACTGGTCAAGCGCGATTTTCGCAAGGCATCTGATTTTTTCACCCTCGACAAACTGCCGCTTCTTTATCAGCTCAAGCCGCTTGCGAATCATTATCGCAACATGTCGGCGTATTTCGACGATCCGCGCCTCAAAGCCGCGTTCACGTTTCAGGATGTGTACATGGGGTTGAGTCCGTTCGAGGCGCCCGCCACGTTTTCGATGATGTCCTACACTGAACTCGCGCATGGCGTTTTTTATCCCAAAGGCGGCATGGTAAAGATCGTCGAGGCGCTCATGTCGCTGGCGCGCGATGCGGGCGTGGAATTCATCTTCGATACGGCGGTGGAGCAAATCGCCGTCAACGGCAAATCAACGCGCGGCGTGATCGTGAACGGTCAACTGCTGGAGGCGGATGCAGTTCTCGCCAATGCCGATCTCCCGTACGTTTATCAAAATCTCTTGCCGCAGGATGGACAAACAAAAAAACTGAAACACAAACGATATTCCTGTTCGGTCGTCAGTTTCTTTTGGGGATTGGACAAGACCTATGAGACTCTCGCCCCTCACACGCTTTTCCTCGCAAGCGATTACCGCGAAAATTTCGAGCGCATCATTCGTGACCTGGGCCTGCCAGCCAATCCCAGTCTTTATATCCACGCCCCGGCACGGCTCGACAAATCCATGGCTCCAGATGGAGAGGACACGCTCATCGCAATCGTCCCGGTTGGGCATTTATCAGAGAATGGCGAGCAAGACTGGGGTCAGATTCGAGACGAAGCGCGTGGACATGTCTTCCGGCGGTTGTCACTGCTTGGAATCAACGATCTTGAATCGCACATCAAATTCGAGACCTCGTTCACTCCGCTTTCGTGGAAGAAACGCTACAACCTTGCAAAAGGCTCCACGCATGGGTTGTGTCACAACCTGACTCAGTTGGGATATTTCCGTCCCGATTTTCAACACCCGTGTTATCGAAACCTGTACTTCACCGGCGCCAGCACACGCCCCGGCACAGGGATGCCAACGGCGATGGTCTCAGGCCGCCAGTCTGCGCAACGGATTTTGGATGATTTGAAACAGGAATAAATCAAGGATTGAAAGATCAATGAATGCCATATCTAATTTCGTCATCCCCGGCATCCTTTTCTTCCTCACATTAAGTTTTGGTTTCTGGCTGGCTCGCATCGGCAAACCGTACAACGGCATTCTCTTCAACATCCACAAGTTGATTGCGCTGGGCGCAGTGATCGTCACGATCGTGGAGATTTACAAATTGCTCCCCAATGCAGAGACTCAATTCATTCTCATCGCTCTTCTGGTCATTGCAGGATTATGCGTCGTGGCTTTGTTTGCGAGCGGCGCGATGATGAGCGCAGGGAAATTGAACTACAACGTCATGTTGACCACCCATAAAATCTCGCCCGTTCTGGCAGTGATTGCAATGGGCATGATGATCTATTTGTTATCGAACTGAGGAAACTTCCATGTCGAACAAAATTCTTGTAACGTATGCCACCTGCACCGGATTCACAGTCGGCGTGGCGGAAGCGATTGGAAAAACCCTGGCTGAAAACGGCGCGCAGGTGGATATCCTGCCGATGCGCGAGGTCAAAGACCTTTCGCCTTATCATGCAGTGGTGGCGGGAAGCGCCAGAGAGTACACAAAGGGGAAGATGAAGTAATTTTTCCATTGA
>JBBIUO010000145.1:0-9553 GCA_037440205.1 Chloroflexota bacterium | reverse complement strand
GCGTATGAGACTTTAACGCCGACCATTGCCAACTCCCCCACATTCACACACATCCCGCCTGCATCCACGATCACACTGCCGCCCAACGTCACCCCCACAGACACAAGACAACCCACGCTGACCTTTACGCCGACCAACACACAACCCGCGACCTACACGCCGAGCGTCACCGCCACCCCGATCAGTTGTTCCGGCCTGACCGGCGTATCGCACGGCCCATTGAAATTCGACGGCAACATCATGCAAATGTCAATAGACAACCAGACCGGCCACACACTCTCAACGGCAAGCATCTACGTCGAGTGGAACCATGACACAGGTCACGGCGAAGGAAGCGACCCAGGTCTGCAATTGAGGCGGGTGGTGCTGGCATCGCAGGTGTGGGACGGCAACCTGCTCGCGCCATCCGCATACATCCCGGCGTTTTATCCGAGCATCCCGCCCGGCGAATCGATCATCAGGTTCATATTCCATCAAAGTTATAAAGTGACGGACGGAACCGAAAGGATCATCATCAACATCGGCAATCCCGGTTGTATCAACTACCCGGTGGATTCGAGGAACTAGAATCATGCCAGCCCGCACAGAACGCGCTCAAAGCCTGATCGAACTCGCCATCAGCCTGCCCATCATTCTCCTGCTATTGCTCGGCACGCTGGATTTCGGCATGGCAATCTTCTCCTATGCCATGCTCCGGGATGCGGCGCAGGAAGGCGCGTTTTACGGCTCGTTCAACCCAACCAGCAAGGAAGATATCGAGAACCGCACCCGCAACATTTCTCCGCGCGGCGAGGATGAAGTCTTTTCCTCCCCGGTGGATTTGCGAAATACCGACCTCGTCCAGGTGGATGTGGAAGCGCTCGGGGGGGCGTGTCAGGGCATTACCGACGGCGCACTTAACAGCATTCGCGTCACCGTTTCATACCGATATCCGATCATGATGCCGATCATCGGGCCGATGTTCGGATCGTCCATCCCGTTAACTGGTACGGCCACGAATATCATCCTCCAACCCGCATGCCCATGACAAGCAACCTTAGACCTGCCAATTTCAAAAAAGGCGAACGCGGACAAGCCATCATCATCATCGTGTTTGCGATCATCGGCATTATCGGCATCTCCTCCCTCGCCATAGATGGAAGCAACGCGCTGATCGACCGCCGCAAAACAGAGACCGCCGCCTCGGCGGCCGCGCTGGCCGGCGCCCTGACCCGCATCGAAGGCGGCGATTGGCGCGGCTCGGCGCTGGCCGCCGCAAAAATGAACGGATACAACAACGACGGCGTGAACAGCATTGTCGAATTGAATACCCCCCCACTCAATGGGCCGTACGCCGGCGACGCCCAATACATCGAGGTCATCGTCACCTCGCACATGAGGACTTATTTCGGGTCCATCATCGGCATCCCCACAATCACCAGTGTGGGCTACGCTGTTTCACAAACCAAGCCGGCAGTTTACGGCCCGATGTTCGACGGCAACGCGCTGGTAAGCCTTGCCCCGCACAGCGACTGCGACAAGAAAAAATCGTTCTGGATTCACAACGAGGCGACGATCCTGCTCGAAGGCGGCGGGATTTTCGTCAACTCGGATAACGATGATTGCTCCTTTATTCAAATGGGAAGCGGCAGTATCCGTGTGCAGGATGCCAGCCCTGTGGTCGCGGTTGGCGGAGCCGATATTCAAAAGCCCGAACTCATCAGCCCGGCCATTGTCCAGCCGGGGGCGGTGCCCATCGCCTACCCGCCGGCCTTCAAAATGCCCACAGTGGGATGCGGCTCGAACATCGCCACCGAGGATCTGCTGACTGGCTCGATGACTCCCGGTAACTACGAAGAGCCAGGCGATTTCCCCCCCGAAGGCGTGCATGACCTGGAAAACGGCGTCTACTGCATCAGCGGGGACGTGGTCATCGGAGGCGGCACCCGCCTTACGGGTAATGGCGTCACGCTCATCGTCGAGCAGGGAGAAGTCCGCATCGCCGCCGAAGCCGAAGTGGACCTATCCGCGCCTAAAAACGGGAATTCCGCAGGCCTGTTGATCTACATGCCGCTCGACAACCACAGCCGCATCGCCCTGAACGGGAATGCGGATTCCAGTTTCACCGGCACCATCCTGGCTCCCTCCGCCGACATCCGCCTGAACGGGCCAGCCTCGAAGCACGGTTTCCACAGCCAGATCATTGGGTACTACATCGAAGTGGACGGGCAGAACAAGATCGTGATCCTGTACAAGGATGAGGACAATTACGACGCGTACAAAATGCCCGAGGTGATCCTGGTTCAATAACTCGCAGGGGCGACCCTTCACAATTTGTCCGAGAATCTGCGCCCACCAGGCGGGTTGCCCCCCTACGCTGGTAGAATACTTCTTACAAAACTGTTAGCGTTACAGGTTACTTGCATGGTTACACGCGCCTTTCAAATGGTATATAATGTATCTATATTGCAAGAACGTCGAAAAGCCTTTTTTTTCAGTTTCCATCCCCCATCCCCGCCACAGCCAAAGACGCCCTGCCTTCCCGTACCTATGTCCGATTTTTCTTTGGGCGGGCGGCCGCTAAAATTATTAATTAGAGAACACCATGAAAAAGGTATTGACAAAAATACTTCCATTTTTGGGCGCAGATAAAACACCCCGCAAACACAAACCCATCGGGCAGAGCCTGCTGGAATTTGCGATTGCCCTGCCGGTGCTGGTGTTCATCCTGATGGCCATGATGGAATTCGGCTTCATCCTGAATTTCTACCTGTCCCTGCTGGATGCCACCCGTGAAGCGGCGCATTGGGCAAGTCTCGCCGATCCGTTTCGCGTGGACCCGGTATCTGGGCAGATAACGTATTACTCCACTACTGCCGGGTTGGTAAAGGGCGCCCTGGACCCTAAATCTCTAAATCCTACTTATGAGGGGCGTCGGCTAATCTTAAATGAATCAACAGATGACGTGATCGTCACGGTATATTGCGTGACAGGCAGTGGAGTAACTGCCTACCCCAGCGCTGGCGGTTATCACTTGTATGGCAACGACACTTCCGCCTTTACCGCAACCGATATCAGTAACACCTATCTCAGCGGCGCTCCGGAGGCCGGCCTTGTACTGGTGGAAGTATATTTCGGGTACAAGCCGGTTATCGGCATGTTTTATCGTAATACGATCATGTTGCGCGCGCATAGCATCATGCCGGCAAACGCGGCCGATCCAATCGGCGATCCGGCAGTCTGCCAAACGCCGCCATAGGAAGAAAAATATGCTCAAGAGGCTTCTTAAAAAATCGGAACGCGGTCAGGCCATCATCCTGATCGCCGTTGCATTTGTCGGGTTGGTCGCCATGATCGGATTGATGACTGACGGTGGTATTCTGTTAATAGAGTATGCCCGCTTGAAGCGCGGCATTGATGCCGCATCTGTTGCCGCCGCCCAGCAATTTCGCAAGGATTTCACCGGGCAAGACCTGGTGGACGCCGCGAGAAATTTCCTCACGCTCAACCAATCCGACGTGTCTGATATTGTGATCTCCATGTGCGATCCCAGCGGTACGTACGGCGGCACACCAGCCCATGATGAGTCGCTTTGCCCGGCCCCCGGGCAACCGCACAGAAAGTTGGTCCGTGTTACAGCGACCCATACTGTGCAATTCGGATTCATGAGAGTCGTCGGCATCAACGACACCAAAATCACAGCTACATCCGTCGGCGAGGCGGCATCCATTGACTTGGTACTGCTCATGGACACTTCTCTTTCCATGTCCTACGGAACCGACGGCAACCCGCTTGATTTTGACGATGACCCGGCGGCCTGCAATACCGCCGACAACTGCCAGCCGCTTTTGAATATCAAAAACGTTGCGCGCCAATTTGTCTCGGATTTTTTGTTCTTCCCTTATGACCGTGTGGCTGTCGTCACCATGACATCGCAATCCCCCGGTGGCACGCGCGACCCTGTTTTGTATCCATTCGAAGATGACCAGGCAGTAGTGGATGCCACCCTCGCAGGCATAAAAGTTTACGAGCCTCCAATATGTGTCCGTAGCAACACAGATCCTTGGGATGGCCAATGGATTTCGCCATCAGTGGGAATTTGTCTGGAGTATAATGCCGGCGGAACATATATAGGCACAAATAGGCCTATATATAAGGGAGGGGCTGATCTTAATGAGTACACGACCGCCGACAATATTCATGATCCAACTACTCTTGGTTCCAGCAATATCGGCGGTGCTCTCTACACTGCGAACAATGCGTTTCTAAGCGGGGCTGGCCGGCCGGACGCTTTTTGGGTAGTGATTGCCCTCGTCGGTGGCCCAGCTAACGCAACTAGCACAGACGACCCTGTGAATCACCCATACGGATTCTGCCCGCAGAGCACTTGGAGCGCCCCGGATACGCCATTCTGCCGCGACAGTGACCTTGAGACCCCTTACACAGACTCGCCTGCTTTAATCACCCGTCATGACCGAGGTGATCCAAATGCTGTTCCGCCCATTCCGCCCGATCCAGACTACGACGCCGATGATTATGCGCGCGACGCGGCGGATGACCTTGCCAACCCGGATACCGGGAACGGGATTACCATCTTTACCATCGGCTTAGGTACCGCGACAGGGTTGCAAAATCAACTCAGGAATTCGACAATTGGCTTGCCCGAGTCCGGAGAAAATCTATTAATCTACATTGCCGAACATGCCGGTGACGTATTCGACCCGGTAACCGGGGCGCTGATCCGCACCGCCAATCATGGGCAATATTATTATGCCGAAGACCCAAGTTTGGATCTCGGCCCCATCTTCCTTGCCATTGGCAGCAACATTTTCACAAGGATCAGCCAGTAAAATTTCATAATCGCGAGGCGATGAAGGCCCCGCTGGCAGTATAATTATCCAAAGGGTACCTCTATGAACATACGCTCACAGAAAAAACCGAAATCGCCGCCGGGCAAAAAGAGAGCGCAAGGCATGCTCGAGTTTGCGCTGGTACTGCCCATCCTCCTGCTGGTTCTGGTCGGCACGCTCGAGTTCGGGCGTTTGTTCTACGCCTGGTTGATCATTGAAAACGCCACACGCTTCGGCGTGCGTTACGCCGTTACAGGCGAATACGAGACCTATTATTGTGAGCAGGAATTGGATGGTGACGGTACAAAATGCGCCGGCGATAGCCAGCAGGACGAGGTAGACGTGGCCCGCCTCCCGTCTATTGAGGATGAAACCCGCCGCATTATCATCGGCCTGCACTATGGCATATCCCAGGAGGATTACGATACACGTCAGGATGCGAGTGGAGGTAACCCTCCTCCTCCCCCCTATGAAATACTCACCCAGGCAGATAACGACTATCTCAACATTACAGTCTGTTCCACCGCGGGGTCGAGTCGCATCTGGATTCCCCCGGTCATGGGAAGTTCGGTCTATGCAAGTTGTACCACAGGCGGAGTATCCGATGAATTTGCAGGCATCCCCGGTGAATATGTGGCAGTTGCGGCAGATTACAACTTTGCCTTCATCGTTCTGCCAGTCTTCAAGATCGAACCGTCCATGATCCACCTGGCATCCTTCCGTCAGGGTGTTGTGGAACAATTCTATGCTACGCGCGCCATCAATACACCGATCAGCCTGGCCGGTCCGCCTTCGGACACGCCGACTGTTACCGATACGCCCACCGAAACACCGACATTCACCATTACGCCATCACCCACGCTTACTCCCACATTTACAATTACGCCGAGTCCCACGCCTACAAATACCAGCACTCCTACAAAGACGTTTACGCCTTCGCGTACGCCTACGAAGACTTTAACGCCAACAAAGACGTACACCCCTACCCCCTCAAGAACGCCAACCATCACGCCCACGCCTGCGTGCGCCAGCATTTTCATTGACCGCACCCGCTTCAACGGCGATAGCTTCGAGGCGCGTGTCACTAACAACAACGTCGCCACGGCCTACCTGACCAGCACAACGCTGGAATGGGACCCCTCCCCTCTCACGGGCGGCAGGTATTACGATAAGACCCTGTGGAACGGCACGACATATCATGATCCTGCAAACACGGCAAACACCAGTTCGCCGATCAATACAAGTTCCACTCCGCCAGCGTTAAGCCTGCCCGGCAACGGAGGCCGCTATACCTGGGACGCGGACTTCAGCAACTCGAGTTTTGCAGGCTTGTATACCGTTACCATGACCTTCACCTTCCCGAACTGGGGTGACTGCATCCTGACCGGCTCAGTGGCGTATTACACACCCACTCCGACCAACACGCGCACGATCACCCCAACCCCCACGATCACACGCACACCCACGCTTACCCCGGCGCCATCCCCGGTGCCCACAAGCACTGTGACCGTTCCGCCAACCATCACCCTCACACCGTCGCGCACGCCTTCACCGACCATCACGCGCACACCGACCAACACACCGCCGGCGACCAACACGCCCACCATTACGAATACGGCGACCATCACACGTACACCCACGGCGACAGGCACGCGCACCCCGACGCCCACTCGCACAGCCACACCCACAAATACAAATACGCCGCCGCCAACCTTTACACCGTCGAAGACACCGACAAAGACGCCGACACCTACAGAAACGTTCTGCGCAGACTGTTGACGACGCCAGGCAGAAAAATGACAAAATAAAACATCGCCGGCCTGCAAAATGGCCGGCGATGTTTTTACGGTATAATCCCGCCAACCTACGAAAGGAGGTGCAAGAGAAAAAAACAACCGGGAAAGACAGCGCATGGACTTTGGTTTGACGTGTGTCATTGCGAAGGAGCCGCGAAGCGGCGACTGAAGCAATCTCCCCATTAACAGGAGATTGTTTCGTCGGAAGACCACCTCCTCGCAATGACAACAGATACGAATCAAAGTTGACGAGGACGAGGGTTCTCCATTGCGAAATGGAGTTAACAGATTGAGACCCTAAAGGTTTTGAAAACCTTCAGGGTCTGGCTGGAAAATCGAACGATCAGCGGAAGCCCTCCGGGTACGCCATACCCGTCACATCTTTCCCTCCAAGGATAACCCTGCTTATAACACCCGCGAGCGATCGCAGGGTCAAAGCGCAGGAGATGGCAAAAAACAAAAGAGAGAATAGTGAGCGGAGAATAGAGAGTAGTGAATTGTGGATCATCAATCTCACGAATCACTAATTATCTAATCTCCAATCTCTGGTCTCCAATCTCAACAATCGGAGGACTCCCCCATGTGTGGAATCGTCGGATATGTCGGCCCGCGCGACGCGGTGTCGATCATCCTCAATGGCCTGAAAAGGCTCGAATACCGCGGCTATGATTCGGCTGGAGTGGCTGTCATTAACAGCAACCAGATCGAGGTCAGGAGAGACGCGGGTAAGTTATCTCAATTGGTGGACCTGGTGGTCAAATCCCCGCTTCAGGGAGCGCCGGGCATCGGTCATACGCGCTGGGCAACCCACGGTGCGCCGTCGGCGCGCAACGCACATCCGCACGTCGGCAACTCAGGCAGGGTCGTGGTGGTGCATAACGGCATCGTGGAAAATTTTCTCGAGTTGAAGGATGAACTCGTCAGCGAAGGCGTGAATTTTCTTTCGGATACCGATACGGAAACCATTGTGCACCTGGCGGAGCATCACCGGGCAGGGGATTCAAATCAAAGTTTTGTGGAAGCCGCGCGCCGTACCTTCCAACAGATCGAAGGCGCGAATGTGGTGGTGCTGATGTCTGCCGATGAACCCGACAAGATCGTGACCGCGCGCATCGGCAACGCCGGCGGCGTGGTGATCGGACTCGGCGAAAACGAAAACTTCATCGCCTCGGATATCCCCGCCATTTTGGAACACACACGCAAAGTGATCTTCCTTGAATCGCGGCAGATGGCTGTCGTGACGCGCGAAAGCGTGCGCATCGAAACGCTCGAAGGCGAGGAAATCAAACCCGAAATCCACACCATCGCGTGGGATGCCGTGGCCGCCGAAAAAGGCGAATACCGCCACTTCATGCAAAAGGAAATTCACGAACAGGTTCGCGCACTGACCGACACACTGGCAGGCCGCGTGGATTTCAAGGAGGGCCGCGTCCGCCTGCCCGAACTAAACCTCACTCCTGAACTTGCAAAACGCATCCAACGCATTTACATCACCGCCTGCGGCACCGCCGCGTATGCGGGCATGGTCGGCAAAACTCTGATCGAAAAGATCGCGCGCATCCCCACCGAAGTGGTGATCGGCTCGGAGTTCCGCTACAGCGACCCCATCGTGGACGAAAACACCGTCGTGCTTGCCATCTCGCAATCCGGCGAAACAGCGGATACGCTGGCCGCGATGGAAGAGGGACGACGAAAGGGCGGCATCGTGTGGAGCATCGTCAATGCGATTGGATCGCAGGCGATGAGAGTCTCGAACGGAAGCATTGCGATGCAAACGGGACCTGAAATTGGTGTGGCCTCGACCAAGGCATTCACCGCCCCGTTGGTGGATCAATACATGCTGGCCATCCTGCTTGCAGACCTGCGCGGCGTGATTGACGATAAAACGCGCCGCGAGTTGGTCGCCGACCTGCGACTCGTTCCCGATCTGGCAGGCCGTGTACTCGACACCGAACCCGAAGTGGAAAAAGTGGCGCACGCGCTAAAGGACATTGCAGGTTGTCTCTATCTGGGACGAGGCATCAACATGCCCATCGCCTACGAAGGCGCGCTCAAACTCAAGGAGATTTCCTACATCCACGCCGAAGGCTACCCCGCCGGTGAAATGAAGCACGGCCCCATCGCCCTCATTGACGAGGAAATGCCCGTGCTGTGTATCGCACCCAAAGACCCCTGGCACGAGAAAATGATCTCGCAGATCCAGCAGGCAAAGGCGCGCGGAGGTATGGTCATTGCCGTGGCAACCGAAGGGGACGAACTCGTCAAAGGCATGGCCGACCACGTGCTGTGGATTCCCGAAGCGCCGTGGATGCTCTCCCCCATCATCACCGTTCTGCCCCTGCAATTACTGGCCTATCACATCGCCACCATTCGCGGTCTCGATGTGGATCAGCCCCGCAATCTCGCCAAGAGCGTGACAGTGGAATAAAAGTCGAATCAAAAGAGGCAGTCACTTTTGAGGCGACTGCCTCTTTATTATTCCGGGCTTTAACGCCAGGGCGCAAAGTCGCAAGGAGAATTTATTGATTCCTGGCGCCTTCGCGGCTTTGCGTTAAATCCTGCGCAGAGTATACAGTTGGCATCAACCCATGGATACGGCCATCACATCATAATACGTCCCTGCGCCGAAACCATCGAAAAGGATGTGATCGCCGGGGGAAATATTATTCAACTGGCGCAAAAAGGCAATGATATTCGAAGCCGCGCTCACGTTGCCAAAATCGTTCAACAACCAGGGCATGGGGAATTGAATCCCAACCTTTGAAAGATGTTTGGCCTTCAATGAATTGATCTTGAAATTGGCGTGATGGACAATGCCCATTTTGATGGTCTTGCCCGACTGCCCGAGCCTTTCCATAAGCGCCTGGTATTCGCGGTACACGTCCGTCACCACCTGCACACCGTTGCGGACGAACAACTTCACCATGC
>JBBIUO010000144.1:7481-9574 GCA_037440205.1 Chloroflexota bacterium | reverse complement strand
CAATGCGTCCTTCGTGGCTGATTCAAAATCAATGAGATTCACTTTGGGATAGATCTCGTGCGCATCTTTGTGCAGGATAATGCTGTCACTGGACATGCCCTCCACCAGCGCGCGCGCAATGGGACGAGGCACGGGGGTCATGAGTTCAATTCCAAGGGCCATGAACCAGATCGGCACACAAGGCAGTAAAACAAAGGTGCGTTTATGTCCACGAATGCGGGCATAGTGGAGCATGAGGTCTTTATACGTTGTTATCTGCGGACCGCCGATCTCGAATATCTGGTCATATCCATCGTGATTATCCAGTGCGGCCAGGAGATAATCAATCACATTTTGTATGGCGATGGGTTGTGTTTTATTCTTCAACCATTTGGGGCCTGGAATAACGGGCATCAGCTCTGTCATGAAACGGATCATCTCAAACGAGATACTTCCCGCCCCGGCGACCACGCCCGCGCGGAATTCCGTCACTGGAACCCTGCCCTGTCTTAATGCCGCACCCGTTTCGATGCGTGAACGCATGTGCGGCGCGATGTGCTGTTCGGGGTCGGCGAGTCCGCCGAGGTAGATGATGTGTTGCACTCCGGCCTGTTCCGCGGCGGATGCGAAATTCCTCGCGCCTTCCAGTTCGAGATGAGTGTAACCATGCCCCGAGGACATGTTATGAATGAGGTAGTAGGCGGTGTGGACATCTTTCAATGCGGGCGCAAGCGAGGCAGGGTCTGTTACGTCGCCGGGGAAAATGCTGATGTTGGCCGACCAGTTTCGAGGTCCGATTCGATGCGGGTGTCTTGCGAGGGCGCGGACTGTGTGTCCACGATCCAGCAATCGGGGAATCAATCTGCTGGCGATGTATCCGGTCGCGCCGGTGACAAGGATGAGCATGGCTTTTAGAAGGATGAAGGATGAAAGATGAAAGATGAAGGATGAAGGATGAAGAAGGGAGACCCTAAAGGTTTCCATTGCAAACAAAATAACGATTCAAGCAGGGCTCCCGCGCAAGTTTTGTTCCCGAGAAAAAACCTTTAGGGTCTGAATTTTGAAAGACTCTTCTAATAGGCGTGACTTAACACACGGGCGCGGGAGGCGAGGCGGCGGGTGAGGCCGTCGAAGATGAATTTGTGGAAGGGCCACATGGCGTACCAATATAAGAACCCCGAAAGACCATACGGCGCAAAATAGGCGGTGACGGTGAGCAGGGTTTTTTCCTCCTTTGCCTCCTGGGGGATGGATTCAAATTGAAGCCAGGCTTTGCCGGGCACTTTCATTTCGGCGCGCAGGCGCATGAGGCGGTTCTTTTCAACGGTCTCGACGCGCCAGAAATCGAGCGATTCGCCGGTGTGAATTTCATCAGGACTCCGCCGCCCGCGGCGCAGGCCGACGCCGCCGATGACTTTATCCATCCAGCCGCGTATCACCCATGACCAGTTCATGTAGAGCCAGCCGCGTTCGCCGCCGATGCCGGTGAAGGCGCGGAATACAGATTCGGGTTTCAGGTCGAGGAGCATTTGCCGGCGTTCGACGAACATGCCTTCTTCGACGGTAAATTGATACGGCTTGATATCGCCAACGATGGTGACGAGCGCATCCGACCAGCTGGTTTCCACTTTATCCTTTTGAATGCGTCCGAGCGCGAGGTGGACGGCGGTTTGAAAATCAATGGGCTTGATCTGCGGAAAGAGTTTCCTCGCCGCATCGTCGCGGACGATGAGTTTGGAGCGCAACCCTTCGATGAGCGGCGCGACAACACGCCAGTGAATGGGCGTAACAAGATGCACCCAATAAGCGGAAAGGCGCGGTGCATAAAACGGCGTGCGAATGAGCCATCGTTTGAGTTGGCGTTCCCTGGCGTAGCCGAGAAGCATATCGGCATAGGTGAGCCGCGTGGGGCCGCCGATTTCGATCACGCGGCCGATGCTGTCGGGTGTGTTAATCGCGCCCACCAGATAGAAAAGCACGTCACGGATGGCGATCGGTTGTGCCTGTGAAAAATACCAGGCCGGGCAGACCAAAAGCGGTTCGCGCTCGGTGAGATAGCGGATCATCTCGAACAGCACCGAACCCGAGCCGACGATCATGCCGGCGCGAAACTC
>JBBIUO010000144.1:0-7471 GCA_037440205.1 Chloroflexota bacterium | reverse complement strand
AGCGCAGGGTGTAACCGGTCTCATGGCGCGCGCGCAGGTAGGGGGAGAGGTCTGAGGTCGGGTCAACCAATTCGCCGAGGTAAATGATGCGCTCGATGTTTGCATCTTCCGCGGCTTGTGCGAAGTTACGCGCCACTTGCAGGTCGCGTTCGGCATTGTCCTTCCCGCCCTGGATGCCGTGAATGAAATAATAGGCAATGGAGACTCCCTGCATGGCTTTGGCAAGATCATCCGGTGAAAGCGCATCACCGGCGGCAACCTCCACGCGGTTGAACCAGGGACGTCCGTGCAAGCGGGCCGGGTCGCGTACAAAACAGCGCACGCGATACCCCGCTTCGAGAAGTTTCGGCACGAGCCTTCCGCCCACGTAGCCTGTCGCGCCGGTGACGAGGATGAGCTTTTGTTTTTTCATTCAGTTCAGTTGCTCGAGCATTTGCCGGTAAATCCCCGGCGTTGTGGCAAGGATGGATTGCGGCGGGGAAATATAATCCGGCGACCCATCCATGGCGGTGACTCGCGCGCCAGCTTCCTCGGCAATGAGTCCTGCGGCGGCTATATCCCAGGGACGGAGGGTGAGTTCCCAAAAGCCGTCGAAACGTCCCGCGCCGACGTAGCAACAATCCAGCGCGGCGGAACCAAGCCGGCGTACGCCCTGACTCTTCTTGGCGAGTTTCTCGAAGTTTTTGAAATTATCCTTTTCGGTGTTCCAGGTATCGTAGGGAAAACCCGTCACAAGCAGGCTCCTTTGCAGTTCGGTGGTGTTCGATGCGTGAATCGATTTTCCATTCAGGAACGCGCCTTTTCCCTGTTCGGCGGTGAACAGTTCATCCAAAAGCGGGTCGTATACCGCACCGAGAATCATTTTGCCCTTGAAGGCATACGCAATGGAGACACAAAAAATGGGGATGTGATGTGCGAAGTTCACCGTTCCGTCCAGCGGGTCAATGTACCAGATGCCTTCGTTCTCGCCTTTTGTTTCGCCGCTTTCCTCCGCAAGGATGTGACTGCCGGGAAAACGGGTTTTGATTTCCTGAATCAAATAGGCTTCGGAAGCATGATCCGCCTCGGTGACAAGATCGATCACGCCTTTGTATTGGACTTCGTGTTCCTGGTTGTATCTGTCGCGCAAAATGGCGCCTGCATCTCGCGCCAGTTTTTCAATATCAGAGAGGGTCGGATTCATGATTGTCCATTCCAAATGCGGCGTCCAAGCGCAGTGAGCGCAAAGTCCACGGCGAGGGCGGCGGTTCGATTCTGCACGTCGAGAATGGCATTGACCTCGACAAGGTCCATGCCGATGAGTTTGCCCGTTTCGGCGATCAATTCACAGGCGAGGTGGGTTTCACGCTGAGTCAACCCGGCGGGGACGGGTGTCCCTACACCGGGAGCATGTTGCGGGTCGAGCGCATCGAGATCGAGCGAAAGATAAATCCCGTCCACATCGCGGCTCACCCGTTCGATGGCCTTTTCCACAACTGTGACCATCCCATAACGGTCAATCTGTTCCATGCCCATCACCATCGCGCCGGCATTGCTCAGGTTGACCTTTTCGCCGGAGTCCAGATCGCGCGCGCCGATGATGGCGATCTTTGCCGGGTTGATCACCGGAATGGATTCGTCCCACAACTGAACGAGACTTTTATCCCCAAGCCCGGCGAGGATGGCAAGCGACATGCCGTGAATATTGCCGGAAGGGGTGGTCTCGGCGGTGTTGAAATCGGCGTGGGCGTCTATCCAGATGACGCCGATCTTTTTATTCCGCGCCGCGCCGCGCACCGAACCGATGGACAGGCTGTGGTCGCCGCCCAGCACCAGCGGAAAATTCTTCGCTTGAATGGAGGTTGCCACCGCGCCGGCCACCCGCCGAGACATGGGGATGATGCAGTCAATGTATTTCAGTTTTGGATTTGTGATCCTGCACATTTCGGCGATGGGTACTTCCACGTTGCCTTCATCCTTTACATCGTATCCCAGGTCCTCCAGTTTGTTTTGTAAATGGGCATAGCGGATGGCGCTGGGACCCATATCCACGCCGCGGCGATCGGCGCCGAGGTCAATGGGAACGCCGATAATATCTATTTGCATGATTATTTCTCCATTCCATGAATGTGATTGTCGCCGTCGTATAACGTCACCCTGTTTCGCCCGTGGCTCTTGGATTCGTACAGGGCGTGGTCTGCGGCGTGAAGGATGGCTTCGCCAGTGAAACCGTGAATTGGAAAGCCTGCCACTCCTGCGGAAAACGTCACCTTCAGGGATTGATCGTCGTATTGAATAACCCTGTCTGAATAGTTTTTCCGCCAATCTTGCGCACGCTCATAGGAGTCTTGAAGGGAGGCATCTGGCATAAGGATGACAAACTCCTCGCCTCCGTAACGGCAGACCATATCGCCCTGCCGCGAGTTTTCGACAAGGAATCCGGCAAGGTCGCGAAGCACGGCATCGCCGCATTTATGCCCGTACGTATCGTTGAAACTTTTGAAGTGATCCACATCCATCATCACGATGGATATGGGTGCGGATTCGCGGGCGGCTCTTGCAATTTCCTTATCAAGCGATTCGGTAAGGAAGCGGCGATTGAACACGCTGGTCAACGAATCGCGGATGGCTTGTTCCTGCAACTGCACCCGCAGGGATTCGATTTCGATGATCTTTGCTTCGAGGGCTTCGTTTGTATTTTTTAATTCATTTTCCAGTTGTTTGCGCTTTGTAACATCGTAGGCGAGGATGACCCGCCCGCTTAGTTTGTCCGCATGTCCATTGTAAATCGGGGTGATGACAACTTCAAGAACGAGAGGCGGGGTTCCCGGAATGACGACCTCCTCGCGGGTTTTCTCGGTGGTGAGGAAACGGTTGAACAGCTCCGGCCATTGCCCGAAAATTTCCATGGGATCGCGGCCGATGATGGCCTGCTTCGATTTTCCCAGCCATTTTTCAGCGACCGTGTTTGCATCCAGCACGCGGTCGTGGGCGTCCACCACAAAGACCATTTCAGGGATGTGTTCCATCACCATGTCGCGCGCAATCGGCACAAGGTCCAGCAGGCGCGAGCGGAAGATTCCAGAACTGATCAGGCTGATACTGATCGTAAATGTGATGGGAGTCAAATCCACCGGGATGAAGAACGACGGTAATAGGTTCGAGATCAACTGGTACAGGACGTTCGTCGCCATCGGGATCAGGGCGGCGGTGATCAAAAAAGCCAGTTGCCTGCGGAAGATGTTCCTGAACTGAACGAAGCGCCATATCAAAAGCACGGTGCCGGTCAGATCGAGGATGTATGCTTGGGTAAGGGCAACCCAATACCATGGACCGCGCCCGATGACCAGCGGCCCAATGCCCTCCCGAAGCGGCTTGATGGATGTGTAATAAAGATGAAACCATTGATTGGAAAAGATCATGACCAATGAAGCGGCAGGGACAATGCACAATGACGCAAGCGGATACCATTTCATCGGCCTGCCATGACGGGAATAACCAAGAATGAAGACGATCCAGAAAACGGGCTGGGTGATGATGCCGATATTTTCGATTCGCAACCAGAATAGTTTTGCTTCGGGTTCTGTGGAGAATGTGATCATGGCATAGGCAAACGACCAGACCGCCAGCGAGCCCAGTAAGAGGACGAGCGAATCGCGCCCCACCGCTTCAAATTTTCTGGCGATAAAACCCGCAATCGAAAGGGCGAATATCGCATTGATGACAAGAATTGCCCCAAAGACGATCCAACGAATTTCCATAAAATCCTTTTGCTACGCCGTTTGATAATATCCAACGTCCACCGAATACACCCTTCCACGTTTGATGACCTGCTTCACCAGATTCGTTCCATAGCGATAGCCGACCTGGCGGTAATCCGGCACAGACAGGATGAGCATATCCGCCTGTTTCCCAACCTCGATGGAACCGATCGTGTCGGACCTGCGAATTGCGTGGGCGGAATTGATAGTGGACGCCGCGATGGCTTGTGCCGGCGTCAACTTCATGTAGCGGCAGGCCAGTGCAATCGCAAACTGCATTGACTCGTTCCACGAGGTGCCGGGGTTGCAATCGGTGGCGAGGGCGAACATGGCATCTGCTTCGATGAGTTTTTGCGCGGGGGTGTAATCTTTTTCGGCGAGGCCGAAGGGCGTGCAGGGCAGTGCCACGGCGACCGTATCCGATTTGCCGAGCGCGGCGATATCTGCATCGGAGGTTTTCACGAGATGATCGGCGGAGGCCGCGCCCAATTCTGCCGCGAGCGCCGCGCCGCCGAGATTGTCGAATTCGTCGGCGTGGATCTTGAGTGGGAATCCCAGCGACCCGGCCCGGGTCAGGATTTGACGCGACTGTTCAAGGTCAAAGGCTTTGTTTTCGCAGAAGACATCCACAAAAGGCAGGGGCAGGCGCGGAGCGTGAGTCTCCCACCATTCTTTCAGCATCGGCAACATGGTGTTGACAACTTCGTCGGTGTAGCCCTGCGGGTTATCTTTGTATTCGGGGGCGATGGCGTGCGCGCCGAGGAAGGTGATGGCGAGATCGAGCGGGCTTTCATCGTCGAGCGCGAGCAATGCTTTGAGCAAACGTAATTCAGTGGAGGTTTGCAAGCCGTAACCGGTCTTCGCTTCGGCGGTGGTGGTTCCATGGGCGAACATTTTCAGCAGGCGCGGACGGGTTTGTGCAATGAGTGTTTCGATACTGGCCGTACGCGTGGCTTTGACGGTTGAGATGATGCCGCCGCCCGCCGCAAGAATATCGAGATACGCCATGCCGCCCATTTTCATTTCGAATTCGGTGGCGCGGTCGCCGGCCCAAATGACGTGTGTGTGCGGGTCCACGAACCCGGGCATGAGCACGGAATGCGCAGCGTCCAGTGTTGGTTCATCGGGGTAGGCGTTTTTTAGTTCGTCTGTGGTGCCGACTGCCAGGATTTTTTCATCGCGCACGATCACTGCGCCGTTTTCGATGATGCCAAGTCTGCCGAGGGCATGCCCGCGCTGGGGGCCGCCTGCAAGGGTGAGAAGTTGGGATGCGGAATGAATTAGCATGATTTCCTGCCGGTGATTTTTTTGTTGTGCAATTTAACCACAGAAAAGTTTCAATTGCATAATTTGGAGCGACAGAAAACAGCATACCATTTCATTTTGTGAATTGACAAAGGCTAACATAACTGTTAAGAAAATCCAACCGTTTTCCTCTTGTTTTTTTAAAGGGAGCGGTTAAAATAAAAGCATCCAGGAAGATTTCCAGGAAAACCAAAGAAAGGAGAAATGCACCCATGTTATTCGCCCCCAAGGAAAAAGGTCAAGGTCTTGTTGAATACGCGCTGATCCTTGTTTTGGTAGCCATTGTCGTTATTGCGGCCTTGATGATTCTCGGACCGATTATCGGCAACGTGTTCAGCAAAGTCAACTCCAGCCTCAGCGGTGTGTAATCCGCAGTGGTCTATCAAAAAAGCCCCGTCGAGAGACGGGGCTTTTTGCTGTAAAATTGCCCGCATTGAAGCGAGGAATGAATCATGGCTGAATCCAATTCAAAACCAATTTATCGCATTGCCGACTTGCACGAATCAGACCGCCCGCGCGAGCGCCTGGCCCTGCTTGGCCCACAGGCATTGACCAACGCCGAATTGATCGCCATTTTATTGCGCGTGGGTGTGCGCGGTGAAAATGCAGTGGAGGTGGGACAGCGGTTGTTGAATAAATTCGGCGGCCTGCGTGGATTGCACCGCACGCCGTTCAAGGAATTGACAGGCCAGCATGGAGTGGGCGAAGCCAAAGCCGCGCAGATCAAAGCCGCAATCGAACTGGGGAGAAGGTTGTCGTTGGAATCTCCCGAAGAAAAACTTGCCATTAACAGCCCGGCGGATGCGGCGGCTCTTGTGCAATACGACATGTCTGCGCTGGAGCAGGAACATTTGCGGGTAATCCTTTTGGACAGGCGGAATCGTGTTTTGGAGATCGTGGAAGTTTACAAAGGCTCGGTCAATTCATCGCAGGTGCGGGTGGGGGAGTTGTTCAAGGAGGCGATTCGCACGAACGCCTCGGCCATCGTCGTCACGCACAACCACCCAAGCGGCGACCCCACCCCCAGCCCCGACGATGTAGCCGTGACTCGTGCCATCGTGCAGGCGGGAAAACTATTGGATGTTGATGTGCTGGATCATTTGGTGATTGGTCAGGGCAAGTGGATATCGTTGAAGGAAAGAGGGTTGGGATTTACGTAATGCGTAATGCGTGATTCGTAAAAACCTTACATATCACGCGCCACGCAACACGTAACACGTTACAAACTCCTCTTCACCATAAACCCTTCCGCTTCACCAATTGGTTCCTCGTATTCCACCCTTGCCTCATCCACCCGTGAAGCGCGCGGTCCTTCCTTCACCATTTCAATGAATTGAGCGATCTGTTCGCGGGTTCCCTGAGCCACAGCCTCCACCGTATCCCAGCCGACGTTGCGAACCCATCCCGAGACTCCCAACTGCAACGCATAATATTCCACGTGGGCGCGGAAGCCCACGCCCTGCACACGTCCCTTCACCCAGATGTGAACGCGCACCGATCCGTTATTGGGACTGTCTTGCATATTTCCTCCGTTGGCGGAGCATGTCAATGGCGCCCCAGATGGGCACCATCAACACCAACAGCATCAACAACACATACGGCGAAAGATTGCGAATGGCAACGCCGGTCACATTCTGCCCCAGCACGCTTTCGCGCCAGCGCGCATCCAGTTGACCGAGGGGAGTGCCGAGCGCATTGGTCGTGCCAAGTTCGCAACTGAATCCGTCGCTGTAGGATTTGGTCAACCGCGCCAGCCCGGAGGTGCCATACGTCTCGCGGATGTAGGTGACAAATGATTGGGACTGGGCATATGCCAGAAAGGCGTTGCCAGCGTCGGCGGGGAATGAATCGCACAAGTCATCGAAGGCGAGCAGGGTGTTATTCCCACTTGCAATATCCAGCGCGTGTTTGTAATCGGGGTTTGGATATTCCGCCATGGTGGCAATGCCCTCGCTCAACCACAGCGGTTGCTTTGAATAAGTTTCCCCAAGCGAACGATACAACATGACATGCGCGAGTTCGTGAGGAATCTTCGTTTCGAGTTCGATGGTTTGATTAGCCCCGGGCGAAACGGCAACCAGCACCACGCCAAGTTCGGGATTCGCGTGTCCGCCAATCCATTCTTCGCCGCCGAGCGCCAATGCGTTTTGCAGGTCGGGCGCGTTCGAATAAATGTAAATGTCAATGGCCTGCGAAGGCGAGATCGGAATGAAGTCACCGATCATGCGCAACCCCGCGCTGGCGGCGTTCAACGCATCTGCGCCAAAAGCATCGTCGCCCGCATACCAATGCACGGTCAGATTATCCTTTTTGATCTCGCGCCACGGAAAACGATTATCAATGTATGTGAACGTGATCGGCGGACTTGTGTAGGTCTTGCCATCTGCAAGCGTGGCCTGAAACCAAAACACAATCGGGCCGAACGG
>JBBIUO010000143.1:0-9622 GCA_037440205.1 Chloroflexota bacterium | reverse complement strand
CGTTCGTCCCCAAGGGTGAGTTTGCCGGCGCGGTTTACATCAAAAATGCGCCGGATTGGGCATGTACCCCCATGCCAATACGGCAATCGAAATTGCAAGAATGAGGATTGCAAGAATAAGCCGAACTTTCTTTTTCATTACCTGTCCACTTCCTCCACCTCGATGTACCACTTCACCCGTGTACCCACCCGGTCACGCAATTGCCATGCAACCGGCTGGGGCATTTCTTCAAACGTCTTTTGAATGGCGCGGATGCGGCGGATCACGAGGTCGCGTTCCTCCTGCGAAAGCGCGGGCTCTTTGCCAGCAATCTCCTCCACGCGCCCCAAATTAATGGAGGTGGTTTTATACAACCCCCAATCAGCGCCGCACAACCGGGCAATGACTTGAAGGTTGATGCACTTGTCATCATTCCCTGTTTCATTATTGAACAAGACGGAAATGATGTCGAGTGCGTCCTTGCGGTTGAGTTCCAAAATCTGGACCTTGGATAAAAGCAGTTCAGCGAGCGGAATCGTCAGCGGGTCCGCTTTGAGGCGGGTATCGAGCGGAATGCGATGGCACATGACAAAGTCGCCGACAAAGACATCCACCTTCACATCCCTTTTTTCGTCGTTGTAGATTTGTCTTTCCGAACCGTTCAAGATGTTGAACTGCTTATCGGGACTGTACCCCATTCCGGGCATGAATGATTCGAATTCACGTCGCTGTTTTTTGGCGATGACAAAATCAAGGTCGGCAAATTCGCGCTGGAACAACACATGATCCGATTTATTGTGCGCCTGCACTGCAAGCCCGCCGATGGCGCGAAGTTGAATGTTTTTTGCCTCTGCCGCGTTCACCAGACGCACTAATTCCGCCTGCATTTCCTGTGATGTCAAAGCCATTCATTCACCTGATAAAAGCAGACCTGACAGGTTTATTAAAACCTGTCAGGTCTTATTTTATTTACTCAACCGGAATCTCAGCCGTCACCTTATCGAGGTCAATGCCCTTGCTCTTGCGGAAGGACTTGAACCCGAAGTAGATGATGGCGGCAAGAACGTAGTTCGCTCCCATGAATTCGAGGGAGGTCAGATTCTTGTATCCGTTTTCATTGATACTGTATCCAATGCCATACAACGCATTCGGGTCGAGAATCCACTGATAGAGCAGGAAAAGGAGGAACCCGCCGAAGATGACACCCGCGGCGGTGATCAGCGGGATGCCAAGAACGTTGTATTGCGCGATGGGCGAAGCCTTGTACAGATCGGGCTTGGTATACGGAAGAATGATGGCCGCAATGGTCGTGCCGAGGAAGGTCACCGCAATGACGAGGGTGGAGCACAAGGTCAATGATGCAAAGTTGGCAATGTTGTAATTGAACAAATACGCCACAAGCACAGACGGAACCACCATCAGAACCAATGCCCAGATCGGCGTGCCGGTGCGCTCATCCACCTCCGCCACTTTTTCAGGGAGCAGGCGGTCGAACGCGGCGGCAAACACCACGCGGGTCGAGGAGAGGAAGACGGTTCCGCTCCAGCCGAACCACCACAGGCTCATCAACACTACGACGAGAAACTGAACCAATTTATTGGTCGTCAGGAACGCGGCCAACAACGCAGGGTACGGCCATACCGGAAGCGCGGGAGCCGCATCGGGAGTGGATCCCCAGATATAACTCCACCATGTTGCGCCGGCCTGCACGTAGAAATCCCAGCCGATGGTCTTCTTGATCGCGAACAGCAAAACGATTCCCAGCACAGTGGTCGCCGCGAGCGCCCAGCCCATGCCGGAAACGTTGCGTTTGAAATCGGTTGCGCCGCGCACTTCACCGTACAGGGTCGCGCCCCAGTTCGGCCACAAGTTGAAGAACACCAAATAGGGAATCACCAAAAAGATGGCGGTAAATGAGCCGCCGCTGAACGGCGTGATCGCGCCCGCGTTCGTTCCCATTGCCACAGTTGCATCGTACGTTCCCGCCGGGGCGCCAAACATGGATGTGGCGTTCGCGTCCAATCCCGCTTTGAATGCCTCGGGGGAACCCGTAAGCAACAGGACGATGACGATGAGCAATCCCAACATGCCGCCATAAAAGGAGAATTTTTGAATGCGGGCGTAGACCTTCATGCCGAGCGCGATGAAGACGCTCACAATGGCAAGCGTGATCATGGAAGCGGTGAACGCGCCAGTCTGCGTGCCGGCAAACCAGAGTGCGGTATCCTTTGCGCCCAGCACGCCGAGAATGGGCACCAGCACGATATGACGGAACATATCGCCATACAGCGGCACCCACAACCAGAGGATGAACCACCACCCGGTCACGGCAAGGATGAATCCCACTGCGCCGCCGAGGATGCGGCTCTGCCACACATAGTCGCCGCCGGAACGGGGCATCACGGCGATCAATGCGGCATACACGACCACCTCAAAAAAGATGAACACCGCGCTGACGATCAACGCAGGCACCATCCCGCCCTCGAAATAATACATCTGGCTGAAACTGTACAAGCCGAGGGTGATGAGGTTGATGGAAAAGAACGCGTAGATAAACGCGTCGAAGACCGACCACGAACGAACCAGGCCGGTCGCCTTGCGGACAAACAAGTCGCTCATAACAATCTCCTCTTCAAAATATTTTCTGTACCGCAAAGTTCACTTTGCGATGCGCGAAATACCCTTCGACAGGCTCAGGGCAGGAACTTTGCGGTACAACAATCAACCTGTCGTCAAAACGTAATCATCAACCTTGTTCTTTCCGAGTTTCACGATCGCGCCGAGCAATGTCCCCTGCTCATACATCGAACCCGGGTTGATGCACAGCGTCTTCCCAATTCGTGTTGCGCCGCGTCCCTCGTGGATGTGTCCATGCAGGCCAAGCAGTGGTTGTGTTTTCTCGATTGCCTTCCTTAACGCGGTCGAACCGACAGCCTTCAGCGCCTGTCCCGCCATCTTGGGGCGAAGGTTTTCATCCAGTTCCGGGGCCTCATCGAGTTTGGAATTATGAGGAGGCACATGGATATTGAACACAGCGGTATGTGGATTCTTCAACTTCGAGATCATCGCTTCATACCTGACTGCGAGTTGGTCCTCGTCCTCTTCACGGTGCGTGTTCCAGGGAGTCCGGTTGCTCCACCCGGAGGCGATCATCTCGTGGTGATCGTCCAACTGCGTCACCAATCCTTCCACCAGCGCCACCCGTTTGCTCGAGCGGACGATGGCATCCACTTCATCCATGTCGTCGTTGCCCGGCGAACAATACACTTTCATCCCGGAGCCATCCAGTTTTTTATCGGCCAGGTCCATCCATTGCTGGACAACCTTCAGCACTTCCTGCAAAAAGATTTCGCTCACGCGCGCGGGATTCCGCTCCAATTCGGCGATCTCGTCGGGATTCGTCAAATACGGATAGTAGCCGCGGCTGCGCACGCGCTTGATCATGTCCTGCAACTCTTCGTCCGTTGAAGTATTAAACACTTGTTCCAGCAAAGTGACGCGGTAATTGTTGCCGCCCTGGTTCACAAACGGGACAACCGCCTTGCCCGTCATATCGCCGCCGAGGATCAACTGATCCGCGCCGTAGAACCTCCCCGCATTGAGAAACTTGCTCCAGCAAATATCCGACCCGTGAATGTCTGTGGCAAAGAATATGGTAGTCACATGCAAATCCTTTTAAGTGGGATGGCTTGCAGAGGTGGTGCGGTAAAGACACGCCCATTATACCCGCCGAAAAAGGGATTTGAAATATTCCATAACGCGATTTTTACACCGGGTTTATCTCCGCATAATCACCATCCAGTACAATTCCGCCAACAATTTATCGCCATAGGAGAAAAAATGAACACCAAGTCTGCCTGCAAATTGACCCTCGTTTTACTGGTTTGTCTTGTTCTGGCCTCGTGCAGAATGTTGAATCGTGGAAGGAGTGACACGCCGACACCAACTGCCCCGGCGGAGACTCAAGCCCTTGTCGCCGCACCCAGTCCAACGGTCGGGGTGGACGCGCTTTCCTTCCACACCGGGCGCAACGATTACACCGTGGACGTGGACGGGTATCCGCGCGAGTTTATCGTCTACGTCCCGGCCTCGTACGATGCCAGCCAGCCCGCCCCGCTGGTGTTCATGTTCCATGGCAGTAACCAGGGCGGGCCACTGATGTACGAAAACACACGCTGATCGCAGTATCAGTTGATCGGAGATAATCCCAATTACACGGTCTTCCTTTTCAACCACAGCGCCCTCGGCGCGGACAATGAGTACATCTTCCAGATGGTGGATGGCATGGGTCACGTCTACCCCAGCGTGGACAACAACCGCTACCAGTTGAATGCGGCCAATATTTTTTGGGAATTTTTTATGAGGCATCCTTTGAAGTAGGTCATTCCAGGCTGTTTTTGAAAACCGTCATACGCGGCAAATGGATGTAAAATACGCATCGAGCCGAAACACGAGGGCGCGATGAAATCCACCTACCTTGACCTGACCGAACACCGCAAAGCCGCGCGCGACGCGCTGGAGGAGATTGAGAAAAGGATGAAGGATGATGGAGGAAGATGATATGCAACTTTTTCATTTCGCCGCACTAGTACTGTAACCAGATGAGCTTGTAGCGCAATTTGCTAAATTGCGTTCGGCAAATTGGCAATTTGCCCTACAACTTTAACTTGTTGGGATACTAGCTGTCATGCTGAGCGAAGCGAAGCACCTCTACCTGATTATGCGAGACTCTCACCTGCACTTGCGTGCGGTGCAAGTGTCGGTCACTGCCGCTCCCTGAGAGTGACATATCACTTTGATTTTTTCACGCGCCTGCGTCATCCCAATTTCCAGTCCGCGCAAGAAACGCTGGAGGAGATTGAGAGAGCAAGGATGAAGGATGAAGGATGAATGAAAGAGATACCAGAAAACAAAGCGCGTGAAGAACGAATCGCCAACGAAGTGACCGTGGACGCTTACGGCGAAGAAGAAGTCATGGTCGGCTGGTTAACTTATCTACAAGACAATCTTGCCTGTCCGCTCCAAGCGGAATGTATCGAAGAATTGGAAGTCTCCCCGCTCCGCAAAGGCGAAAAGGTGACCGTCCTCGAATTGATAGACGCAGACGAAAACCTCGGCGGCGACTTCTTCGTCCGCATCGAATGGATGGGGCGCAAAATGGGCGTTCCGCTCTCGCAACTCAAACCGCTGAAAGTGGATAAGGAAACCAAACAAGCCGTCGAAGACTGGCAATACTGGAAGGCCAGGGGGTATCTGTTTTAGTTCTGCACCCTGTCTTCCTTATTCTGCCTTCACCTTCGCTTGTTGTATAATTGAATTATGCCCAAGCAAACTCGTTTACAAAAGTTCATGGAAATTCTCCGCAAGCAACAACCCACTCTTGCGGAGCAATATAACGTTGCCACGCTGGAAGTCTTCGGCTCGTATGTGCGCCATGAGCAACGCAAAAACAGCGACCTCGATCTTCTGGTCACATTCAGCAAACCGCCGAGTTTGTTCAAGTTCGTCCGCCTCGAAAATCAACTTTCTGATATTTTAGGCGTCAAGGTGGATTTGGTAATGAAAGACTCACTTAAACCTGCCATCGGGAAAAATATCCTGCGCGAGGCAATTCTTATATGAACCGCGAATACGCCGACTTCCTGCGCGACATGCTGGAGAACGCCCAACGCGCCATTCAATTCACAAAAGGCATGGATTACAAGACTTTTGCCAAAGATGACAAGACGGTCTATGTCGTCATTCGCGCCGTCGAAATTATTGGCGAAGCCGCCGCCAAGATTCCAGAGGAAGTCCGCTCGAAATACCCGCATATCCCCTGGCGCGAAGTCAAGGGAATGAGAAACAAACTTGTGCATCAGTATTTCGGAATCAACATGGAAGTTGTTTGGCAGACTATTCAGGAAGATTTGCCGACTTTGATCAAGGCATTGAAAAGCGTGTAATTCAAGCCGTCGAAGACTGGCAATACTGGAAAGCGAGAGGCTACCAATTCTGATTTCATCCCCGCAACCGACCTCCATCCGCTACTCACTAATCATCCACTCTCTAATCATCTATTCTCTGCCCTCCTGCCACTATTTGACACCAATTGACAGCCTCCTGCCACAAATTGCAACAGGTCTCCTCATAAACTTTCGTCCACTCGGCGAAAGTTTTTTTATTAGACCGCCTGCAAAAGCGCGCAAGAGCGCGCGCCCTACGTGCTATTTACTTGTGCGTAGCGGACGTTCTCTAACGTCCGCTTTATAGACCCCTGCAAGAGATTGTCAAAGGAGAATCCCATGAAAGTCAAAATGATCCTGCCTGCATTGACCGAAGCCAAAAGCCCGTTCTGGCGGCCCATCAAATATTCGCTGTTTCCTCCGCTTGGGCTGGCGACACTTGCTTCCTATTTGGATGAGAGCGATGAAATCACCCTGCAAGATGAGCACGTCGAAACATTGGATTTGAACGATGAGCCAGACCTCGTCGTCATTCAGGTGTATATCACTTCCGCATATCGCGCCTATCAAATCGCCGATCATTACCGCGCAAAGGGCGCGTACGTTTGCCTCGGCGGTTTGCACGTCACCTCTCTACCGGGGGAGGCATCCGTCCATGCCGACACCATCTTCATCGGTCCAGGTGAAGATGCGTGGCCCATTTTCCTCCGCGACTTTCGGGCGAAGCATCCGCAAAAGAAATACGTTTCGGAAATCCGCACATTGATCGACCTGCCGTTTCCGCGCCGCGATTTGATCAAGAGAAATTTATATCTCGTGCCAAATTCCATCGTCGTTTCGCGCGGCTGTCCGCACGTGTGCGACTTCTGTTACAAGAAGGCCTTCTTCGAGGGTGGAAAATCTTTTTACACGCTCGACGTTGACCGCGCGCTGGCGGAGATCGAAAGCCTGCCCGGAAAACATCTGTATTTTCTCGACGATCATCTTTTTGGGAATCCGCACTTTGCGGCGAATCTGTTCAACGGGATGCGCGGCATGGGACGGTTGTGGCAGGCGGCGGGAACGGTTCAATCCGCCCTGAAAACTGGTCTGCTCGAAAAAGCAGTATCTTGCGGATTGAGGAGTCTCTTCGTCGGCTTCGAGACCTTGAATCCAACAAACCTGGCGCAACAACACAAATACCAAAACCTGAACCGCGATTATTCCGCCGCGATCCGGCGGCTGCACGATCTGGGAGTGATGGTCAACGCGAGTTTCGTCTTCGGCATGGACGACGATAACGAATCGGTCTTCGACAGAACCGTTGAATGGGCAATCGAGCAGGGAATCGAGACAGCCACCTTCCACATATTGACTCCCTACCCCGGCACCGCCCTTCATAAAAGGATACAAGCGGAAGGAAGAATCACAACCTCGAATTGGGATTTGTACGACACGCGGCACACTGTTTTCCGCCCAAACAAGATCAGCGCCGAAAAACTCGAAGAAGGATATTGGCGAGCGTATCGCGAGTTCTACCGCTGGAGGAACATCGTCCAATCCTCGCAGGCGCATGAAGGAATCTTTGAACAACTCAGGCACGTCGCTTACGCGGGCGGCTGGAAAAAATTCGAGCCGATGTGGGATTGGGTCATTCGCGCCAAACGAGTCGCCAACCTGCTACCCGTCCTGGAGACCGTGCTTGCGGGATTCAAGTCCCCAGCCAAAGTCAAGGAGGAAGCGAGACTCATCCAAACCGTGTGATGAGCCAGTACACGCCCGCAGAGACCAGCGCGCTTGCAGGAATGGTGATGAACCAGGCCGTGATCAATTCCTCCGCCACGCTCCAGCGCACCTTCCCGAAACTTTCCGAAGAACCGACGCCGATGATTGCCGAACTGACCACCTGCGACGTGCTTACCGGCAATCCCAACACAGAGGCGGTCAGGATCACGAAACTGGAAGTCAACTGCGTGGAAAAACTATGGATGGGGCGTATCTTGTAAAACCTGCCGCCCAATGTGCGGATCAACCGCCAGCCGCCCAACGCGGTGCCAAGCGCAATCGCTCCCGCGCTCAAGGCAATCACCCACATGGGAACTTCAAACTTGTTGATATACCCGCCGATCAACAGGCTGAGCGTGATGATGCCCATGGTCTTTTGCGCGTCGTTCGTCCCGTGACTGAACGCCATGCCCAGCGCCGTGACAAGTTGTCCACGTTTGAAGAATCCGTTAATGCCCGGCGTGGCGCCGCGCGCCAGAAAATAGATCAGGCGGGTGAAGATGAAGCCCAAGGCAAAGCCGATCAGCGGCGAGGTGAATAACGCCACCAGCACTTTTTCCAATCCCTGCAATTTGATCGCTCCGAATCCCGCGCCCGCCATCACCGCGCCGACAATGCCGCCGATCAGCGCATGAGACGAACTACTGGGGATGCCCAGGAACCACGTCAACAGATTCCATACGATCGCCCCGAATAAACAGGCGATGATCACTTCGAGATTCAACGCCGTGGATTGCGCCACCTCCTCGCCGATCGTCGTGGCAACCGCCACGCCGAATAAAAACGGGCCGAAGAAATTGGCGACCGCGGTAAGCCCCAGCGCGGCCTGCGGACGAAAGGCGCGCGAGGAGATCATGGTAGCCACGATATTGCTGGAATCGTGGATGCCGTTCAGGAAATCGAAGAGCAACGCCAGACCGATGATGAAATAGAGTTGAAGAGACATACGGGTTCTTTATGTTTTTTTGACGACGATATCCGCGATCACATTTGCGGCTTCATCCCCGCGATCCGCCGCGTTGGAAAGGTGGCGATAGACCTCGCGCATTTTCAACATCTCCACCAGATGATGAACATCTTCCGGGCCTTTGAACAGGTCGGCGATGGCCTCGCGGTATTCCGCTTCGACCCGGTTCTCGAGGGCTTTTGCCCGCTGGGCATGTTCGATTGCCACGCCCGGATTCTTCTTCAAACGCACGACCGCCTGATGGATTTCCCAACCGGCATCCCTCAACAGCGAGGCAATACGCGCCATGTAGGGAGTCGGCTTGACGTTCAGGATGCGCATCTCGACGACCGTTGTATCGGCATAGTCCACCATGTCGTCAATCGAAAGCGAAAGGGAAAAGATATCCTCCCGGTCGAACGGCGTGACGAAGGTACGATTCAACTCGTCAATCAGGATGCGGCGCACTTCGTCCGCTTCCTTTTCCTTCAGGGACAGTTCCTCGGCAATTTCGGGCCGGGGCGTTTCGAGATATTTCGCCAGCAGTTTCAGCCCTTCGAATGTGAGGGCCGCCTGGTCTATGATGAGTTTTTCGAAGATTTCTTCACGGCGTTTGAACATACTGAACATAAGACCTCGCCTCGGATGATGGTTGTTGGAAGTCACCTGTAACTAATACTATCATCCCTCCCTGTAAACGCGCCCTGCAAAGTATCCTGATTTTTCTTGTAAAAACGCACAAAAGAAACCAATCATCGAATTGTGTTGTAGAATATCCCTGTCATTGGAGACCGAATGGCTACCAGGGGACTTGCCAGGCTCGCTACCCAAATTTGACGCAAACTCAAATTAGGAGAAAAAATGACCATGCACTACCCACCCGAACCCTATCGCATCAAAGTGACCGAACCGATTCGTCTGATCTCGCCCGAGGCGCGGGAAGCCGCGTTGAAAGCCGCAGGCTACAACCTGTTCGCCGTCAAAGCGG
>JBBIUO010000142.1:6642-9675 GCA_037440205.1 Chloroflexota bacterium | reverse complement strand
ACCCTTTGTCCCCTTTGTGGTTGAGAAAAAGATTCCCGTTAAAAACGGTAGAACCATTCTTACCAAACGCTTGACTCTCACTTGCCCACCGTGCAATAATGTTTATGGATTTGCCCGTCCTCAGTAAGCCAATCCCGTTGATGCACTCACGAAGACACCCCGGTTTTTCATCGCACGTTCCCCGCACATCAACCTGTCAAGACCAAAATCAATACTGAGATCCTGCAACCGCCATCCCACGCCGCGTTCCATGCCGCCAGGATGGCTTGTCGATTTTGGAGTGTCTCCTTCACAGTCTCAGAGGAAAGGAGGTGATTTTGTCGTTCCAGCAATCAACAGATCATCCTGCCAATCGTTTTTCCATTGGTTTGAAATGAGGTAAATCATGTCTGTAAAAATCTCTGACAACAGGATCGAGGCAATCGAGAAACTTTCCCGAGACCCTGCCTTAACCAAAGGAGACCTTGAGACCGCCCTGCACAAGATTGGACAGGTATGCGCGAAAAGCCTCAGCATCGAGGAAGTGATGTTCTGGCATTTCTCCCGCGATGGCAATGACCTGGTCAATGTTTTATCGCACAGGCCGGGACGAAAGACTCCCGTAAAACCAAAAAGAATCCGCATCCAACAGATAAAAAACTACGTCAACGCGATCCAAAACGAACTGTACCTGGTATTCGTCAATTCCGCCCGCACCGTCAAAACCGCCAGGATGGCAGGCGAGTTCCTGCGCAAGGAAATCAAATCCAGCCTGCACGTTCCGATCTACGTCAACGGCGCGCTGGGCGGCGTGCTTCAGTTCAATCAACTCAAAAAGGATCGCGGCTGGAGCCTGGCCGACCGCGTTCTTGCCTGTGAAGCCGCCGACACCACGACAAGCGTCATGCGCAATTTCGGAATGACAGGCATCGAGAAATTCACTCCCGATATCATGAACATGCTCGACCACACACTGGATCAGGTGCTGAAAGAACTGGAACTCGAGCACGGCATGATTCGACTGGATGAAATCCCAGTCACGCGCGGGTACCCGCCCGAAATCGAGCTGGAGTTCGTCAACCGCTACCGAATCTCGCCGGAGTTCACGTATCGAACCGTCGTCGTGCCAAACGTGAGTCGCGTCAGCGGCGATTCCAAGGGCCTGGTCAATATTTTGAAAAGCGCAGGGATCCGCTCGTTCGTGACTGCGCCGATGGTCGTTGGTGAAAGCCAGGTCGGGTGCATCCACGTTGCCTCCCGCACCGCCATCGCCTGGAACAAGGAAGCCGTCAGCCTGCTCGAATGGAACGCCCGGCACATCGCGCGCGTGGTGGATGATATTTGGGTCCGACAGGACAACCTCACCCTCAACGGGTTGATCCAATCCTTCCACAACAATGCGCGGACTCTCAATCGGATGATGATGTTCGACGAAGCGGTCAAGGCGATTGGAGAGAGCGCATCCGACGTGCTGGAAACTGATACGGCTTTCATCATCCTGCGCAACCCCGACAGTACGATCAGCTGCCCCTGGATCCACGGCTTGAACACCGACACGATCAACCGCATCATTGATACCGAAGGCGCATCGGTCGAGACCATTCTGCGCCACGGCAAATCGCCGGTTCTGTTCCCCGACATTCGCAAGTCCATCCTGCCTGTCTCCCTGCAAAAGCACCTGGCCGAGAAGAAGATTCGATCCACCCGTATCTTCCCGCTCGTGTACGAAGACCAGACCATGGGAGCCGTGGTCGGTTTTTACAAGCACGTGCGGCTGTTCACGCGCAATGAACGCAGTATCCTTTCGCTGTTCGCCAATTCCGCCGCGCTGACCCTGCAAAATGCGTGGATGTACGACCAGATCAAACAGGGATACATGGGGCTTGCGCTGGCGCTGGCGAATGCCGAGGATGCACGCGAAGTGACGATCACCGATTCAAGCATGAGGTCCGCAAAGCTGGCGACCGAAACTGCGCGGATGTTGAAGATGTCCGAAGACGAAGTCCTGAGCATCCACTGGGCCGCCCTCCTGCACGACATCGGCAAGAAGGATGTCCCTGAAAATGTCCTGCAAAAACCCGGCCCGCTCAACGAGAATGAATGGGAGATGGTGCGTCTCAGCCCGCAGACCGGTGAGCAGATGCTCGAACCGGTCCCGCAACTGCATGGCGTGGCCAAGATCATCCGCAACTTCCATGAGCATTACGACGGCACCGGCTACCCCGATCATTTGAAGGGCGACCAGATCCCCATCGGCGCGAAGGTGCTGGCCGTGACAGACGCCTACACCAGCATGATTGACAAGCGCGCCTACCGCGCTTCACGCCCGCCGCAGGAAGCGCTGCAGGAAATCCAGCGCTACAGCGGGAAACAATTTGACCCGGTTGTGGTGAAGGCCTTCAACCAGGTGGCAGAGAAGCACCTGAACTAGGAACCTGTCTCTGCCAGTTCGTTTGAAAAAAGGAACCTGATTTGTTGGGTCGGGTTCCTTTTGATTTTTCATGGTCTATAGAATTCGGAAAATCCCGGTCAATGGGAATCAAAAACATCCCCTCTTATCTCATCCTGAATATGAGCGACATAACTTTTAGGAATTTGCCTCCAGAGTTCCTTCGATGATGCGATAGACCACGTCATGCTCGCGGACGGGTTCATTGACCTTGATCGCCACGTCGTCACCGGGTTTGACGGTCATCACGGGGTGGTGGTTCACCTGCATCGAGTTGACCTTTTCGGTCAGGTCGGTCACGTGCCCGAGGATGTGGATCGTGTCGCCCAGGTTTAAATTGTCAACGAGTTTCAACACTGCCACATTGAGGTGATTGAAATAGTGGGTTATCCTGCCAATCTCGACTTCCATGGATTTACTCCTTTTGTGGGCCTCTCACCATCAGAACCGAACAATTCGAATAGTGAATCAGTTTGCGGGAAACGCTCCCCACCCACCAGCTTCTGAATTGACCCAAGCCAAGCGACCCGGCCACGATCAGGTTGATCTCGTTGGATTTGACGTATTCGATGATCTCGGTGGCCGCATCGCCCTGTTTCAGAATC
>JBBIUO010000142.1:4993-6630 GCA_037440205.1 Chloroflexota bacterium | reverse complement strand
TGGAGTCAGCCCGTGTTGCTGAAACAGGCTCGAGGTCCGTTTGAGAAGCGCCTGTCCCCTTTGCTCCTGTTTCTTTTGCGAAGCGGAATCATCCTGCTGCGACGGCAGGTACACGGTCTGCCATCCGCCGAGATGCGGTTCCATGGTCAACAACGGCTGGGGCGGCGGGATGACGTGCATGACACGCACCTCCGCATTTTCGGGCAGGGGGAATTTGCCCAGGTATCGCGCGGCATACTGGCTGGATGGGGAACCGTCCGTCACCAGCAGGACGCGCTGCAGGCCCAGGTATGGCGCACGGACGATCAACACCGGTTCGTGGGCGTATTCCACCACCTGTTGAGTCACGCCGCCCAACAGGATGCCCAGCGTGGCGCGCAGTCCCTTTGCGCCCAGCACGATCAGGTTCGTTTTTTTATCTTCTGCTATTTCGATGATCTTTTCGGCAGGCGAACCGAGGATCAACTCGGTCTCGACCTTTAACCCCGCGTATTGAAGATGGTGTTTTGTTTTTTCGAGCGATCGTTCGAAATCGGATATGGCTGAAACCTGCCCCGAAGTGAACACCCGCAGAACCATCACCCTGCTCCTGGGCGAGAGGGAAAGGTCACGAATCAACTCGACCGCAGACCAGGCGTGCTCCGAACCGTCATCTGCCATCAGGATATTCAAGCGTTTGATCGAAGTCATTTTCAGCCTCCTTTCACGCGAAAATAACTCGTCCATGCTCACTGTAGCACGAATCGGGTATCAATTTCCAGTCCTCCACTTTGCTGCTGTCGAAGACGGCAGGTTCCTGCGCCGAGTGTGGAGTAAAACTGTCGGGAGTTTTCAACGCGAAGACACCAAGACGCGAGGAATTTAATGCCTTTGCGCCTCCGCACCTCTGCGTTATACCCTCCTGCACGGGGACTTGTCCCGATGCGAAGTCGGTTGAAGGGCTGGATCATGGCCGGGTTATACTCCGCGCATGAACACCTCATGGATTCGAATCACAGGCATTCTCATGCGGGGGCATCGGGTTGCTTCGCGTCCATCGGCGGCGTATCCGTACAGTTCGCTCGAAAAGCAGAAGCCATATTTCAAAGCGTTGGGGCTCGACCTCCATCCATATTTCAACGGGACGTTGAACATCTCCATTGCGCCGTTGACATTCGAAATGACCAAACCCGAGTTGACCTTTCCGCTCGTGGAGTGGACCGACTTGCATCCGCCAGAGACGTTTTCATTTTCACGCTGTAAAGTGAAATTCGAGGGGAAGGAATACGAAGGCTGGGTATACTATCCACACCCTGAAACGAAGAAGACACATTTTCAAAATCCGTCGCTGATCGAGGTCATCACCTATGAAATTGCGGGCATAAAATACGGCGATGAAATCGAACTCGAAGTCAATCCGCGGGAAATCACGATTACGGGATATACTCCCGAACCATGACAACACAAAAGCCCACTCTCGACCTGCTCATCTCTGCGCCCGACAGCAATGAATACTTCAATTCCATCAGCCATCTCATCGGGGCGATCCTGTCCATTTCCGCGCTGGCAGTTTTGGTGTCGCTGGCGGCGATTGCGGGCAAACCCATCCACGTGGTGGGATTCGCCATCTATGGGACAAGTCTATTTCTCTCGTTTCT
>JBBIUO010000142.1:0-4968 GCA_037440205.1 Chloroflexota bacterium | reverse complement strand
TTTTGCTGTTCAACAAATACCTGCGCGTGTTCGGCGTCCTCGACCATAACGCCATTTACATCCTCATCGCAGGGACGTACACTCCCTTTTGCCTGACCATCTTCAGCGGCGCGACGGGCTGGGTGCTGTTCGGGATCATCTGGAGCCTGGCGGTGTTTTTCATCACCCTGAAATCCATCTTCTTCGCCAAAATCCCCGTATGGATGTCGAACGCTTCCTTCCTGCTCATGGGCTGGATCATCGTTTTTCTGGTCGGCCCCATTTACAACCAACTCGGCGTGAAAGCCATCACCCTGATTTTGGCGGGCGGACTTTTCTACACCGTCGGCGCTTTGATCTTTGCCTACGGAAAACCGAATCCCTTCCCGCCGTATTTTGGGAATCATGAAATCTGGCATTTGTGCGTGCTGGCGGGGAATGCGATCTTCTTCCTGGTGATGTTGTTCTACGTTTTGCCTTACCCGAAATAACGATCCAGGCCGTCCTCGGCGGCGTCCCAGCCGCCGGGAGCAAGGGGTGTGCAATGTGAGTTAATCATCTCACCGACGATAAGGTATTCACTGCCCCCACTGTCGAATCAATGATCAAACCTTTGTAGACCTTTCCCATTTCCGCCGGCGGGGGAGACATATTATTTTCCAGCCACCATTCGATGAGCGAAAGCAGGGAGGTTGCGATGTGATTCGACATGATGTTGATCGTCACCGGGTTGTTGGACCGCGCCAAAGGGATGCAAGCCCTCTGAAAAATGATAGCGATATTCCGCACGACCTTTTTGCGGACGCGGGTCACACTTTGGCTTTTGAACAGAATGCGAAAAAGGTCCGCTTTTTGCCCGACGTATTCAAAGATGAGTCGGCCCTCTGTTTCAAGCGCCGAGGTTTCGGATTGACCTGCCAGCGTCTCGATGTGACCCAGCAGTTCCGCCAGGCCATCATCCAATGCTTCCATCAACAACTGGTCGAGGCTTTCGAAATGCCTGAAAAAGGTGATGTATGCCACTTCGGCGCGGTCTGTGACCTCGCGGATGGAAATGGAGGCAAAATCCTTCTCCAGGATCAACGAAACCAACGAGTCACGCAGCAGGCGTCGGGTACGGCGGACGCGCGGATCAATTTTTACGGGGGAATTTTTCTTCGGCATATCCAATCCAGTTTTGATACAAAAGGCGGTCTTTTATAACTTTTGTTACAACGAGGCCAGATCCATTATTGACTTGCCGGCCGGGCTGGCTACAATCCAAAGCGATTGTTACACAGTATAACAAAAAGGAGTAACTATGAAAATAATGACTGCAAGCGTTTCGAGTCCGCGTGTTTGCCTGCCCGGCTTCCCCGAGGTCAGCCTTCGCTTTGAATGGGCTGTGACCCTCGCATCGCTTTGGATCCTTGCCGGGCTGTATCTCGATGGCTGGGCGCACATCAATATCCCCGACACCATTGACAGCTTCTTCACGCCCTGGCATGGGGTTTTATACAGCGGTCTCGCCGCTTCGATTGCCGTGCTGGGAATCGCCTACGCATCGAACGTGTGGAAAGGCTACAACTGGCTGCGATCCCTTCCGCCCGCCTACATGCGTTCGCTTCTTGGCGGAGTGATATTTATCGTGGCAGGCAACCTCGATTTCATCTGGCATTCGGTCTTTGGATTCGAGGAAGGAGTTGAGGCGCTGATCAGCCCATCGCATCTGTCGCTGGCTGTCGGCGGCGTGTTGATGGTGAGCGGCCCGTTGCGCATGGCGTGGACAAATAAAAATTCGCAAGGCGGGACGATGCCCTGGCGCGCCTTATTGTCCATGTTCGCTGTGCTGGGCGTCTTTACTTTCTTCACCCAATTCTCGAATGCGTTTTCCCACCCGCACCTTTTGACGGGCGGCATCCCTGCGGGCGATACCTATCTTTGGGACACCACATTGATCTCGTATGTCTTGATCCCATCCGCACTGTTGATGGGTTTCATCCTGATGGCGATCCTGCGCTGGAAATTGCCCGTCGGAAGCCTCACCCTCTTAATTGCGGGAAATTCCACCCTGATGTTTTTGATCACATATCGCTATTCACATGAACACTGGCAGGTCTTGAGCGCGGCATGGCTTGGCGGAATCCTCGCGGATGTGTTGCTCAACGCTCTTCAACCGTCCCGCGAGAGAGTGAACGCGCTCCGTTGGTTCAGTTTTCTGGTTCCCGCCTTGTTGTTCCTTCTATTTTTCCTGTCATTAATTCTGACCGAAGGGATTTGGTGGAACTCGAATATGTGGCTGGGGATGATCTTTTTCAGCGGCGTGATCGGTCTCGGCCTGAGTTGGCTGGCTGTGCCGCCGTACGCAATCAAGGAGGCATGACCCATGGAAGCCGTCACAAAACCCAACGAGATGACATTGACCGAACTGCAAAACGCATACGACGCCATCGCCGATGAGTACGAAAAGAAATTATGGTTCGACCATCACATTCTCGGCGTTGCGCAGTTGCGAAAACAGTTGATGTCCAAAGCCCTGGGAAAGGTCCTGGATGTGGCCTGCGGCACGGGATTGAACTTTCCCTCGTTCCCGTCCATAAGCGAAATCACCGCCGTGGATCTCAGCCCGCAAATGCTGGAGGCCGCGCGCCAAAAAGCCGCCGCGTTGAATTTGAATGTCCAGTTCAAAGTGATGGATGCGGAGAAACTTGAATTTCCCGATGGAAGTTTCGACGCCGTGACCTCGACCCTGTCCACATGCACGTTTCCAGATCCCATTCAGGCATTACGGGAAATGAAACGCGTCTGTCGGACGGGTGGGCTGATCCTGCTTCTCGAGCATGGTCATAGCAGTTGGAAGTGGCTCGCGGACTATCAGGATCGCCACGTACGCGATCACTATCAACAAAACGCAGGTTGCCGCTGGAATCAGGACCCGTTGGATTTGGTCGAGGCGGCAGGGTTGAAAATCCTGAACAGCAGACGCTCCGGTCTGGGCATGTTCCACTCCATAGAAGCAACTCCAGACAAATAAAGATAGAGTCCAGAAGCAAATATCAAAACGTGGCCGGTCAAGGTCACGTTTTGTTTTATGTCTCTTGACCCTCTTATGACGAAATCAGACAACTTTGGTCTTGAATTCGGGGTGGGAACATTGTATAGTATTACAAATATCCACTCCCCTTACGCGGTTTTCCCGTACCGCAACATTCATGTTGCCTTGCCGCGCAAGATAATGGTCTTTAACAAATTATTGCCGTAACCGCGCGTAGTTGGCGTTCTCTAACGCCAACGGGCGCGCAAGAGAACGCGCCCTAGGCGAGTTACGAGATTATTTTCTTAAAGTTCATAATCTTGCGGTACCGCGTAAGGTGAGATATCAACTTTCAGGATGACATCATGAGCGAAGATAAAAAAGGAATCTCCGCCGCTCAATGGGCGGCCTTTGCATCCATCATGGGCGCTGTGCTGGTGCTGTGCGGAACGCTGGCCGGGCTGGCGTTGAATTGCAACAAGGAGACCGGAAACATCTGGTGCGCGCCAACGCAGGCGCCGGGCGCCGTGTTACCACAATTCCCGGAACAAACACAACCTCCGGGACAAACAGCCCCGCCTGCGGGCGGAGGAGAAATGTCGGATACCTCCGGCACACAAGCCGCCATCGCTCAAACCGAATTTGCCAACCAGGCCAATCTCGCAGGGACTCAAGTGGCGCTCACCCTCACCTTCGCGGCAGGCGCAAACGAAGCCACGCAGGCAGCCGTGGCCGCCACCCTCACAGCCGAGGCCAGCGATATTGACGGGGACGGTCTGACCTACTCTCAGGAACTGAATATCGGCACGAGGCCATCCAACCCGGATAGTGACGGGGATGGCGTGTTCGACGGACAGGAACAACCCAACGGCTTAAATCCGACCAACCCGGATAGTGACGGTGACGGCCTGAACGACGGACAGGAGTTTTCCAAAGGCACGAGCCCCACAAATTCCGACAGCGACGGCGACGGCCTCCTCGACGGTCAGGAGACGAACTCAAATCCGCTAGACCCTGACAGCGACGACGACGGCTGGAACGACGGGCGGGAGGCATCCGCAGGGACATCTCCAACGAATCCCGACACAGACGGCGATGGCCTTCTGGACAATGCAGATGACAACCCGCTCGTGTCTCCGCCTGCCTGCCAGCACAAAACCTTCACCTATTCCCTGGCCTCCTCGATGGAATTCAAACCCCAAAACAACACAAAAGGAGATAAGGATTTCAGCGGCAACGGTCCCAGTGTGGTGATTTCCGTCAATCTTCGGCCTGTCATATTCTCAAAGACCAAGTTTGTATTCAACCTTGAGGTCTCGATGTCGGCCATAGAGACAATATCCGACTTCACCACCATCAGCGATTCGTGGGTGCAGGAAAACGCGTTTATCGTCCAATTCGATAGCGGGTATGAATTCGAGGACTACATCAGCAGATACACGGACGAATTGCATTACACCGATTACAACAACGACCCGGATACCAAACTGCCCGACAATTCCAATGGGCTGGGCCCGGTCAACAAATTCATCGTGGTCGGCGATACCGATGGAAACGACCTTGGAAAAACAAAAGTGACCATTTACTTCAACCCGCTCAAGTTCAAGATTAAGCAGGTTAGCAATTGCAAATAACGGCGGATCAACAAGAAACTATCGCAAAAGTGTCACCCTGAGCGAAGCGAAGGGTCTCTGCCCTCGGAAGGCCGGGGGCTTTTTCATTGCTCAACGGGTACAATCGCCGCATGGAACTCTTCTTCTTCGGTTTCACCCTCTGGCTTGGCGCGTACCTGCTCGCGCGCAACTCACAAAAGACAACCGTCCGACTCACAGGCTGGGGATTGCTGGCGTACGCCCTCGCGCTCGCTGTTCAAATCATCTTCGATCGATCCATTCCCATCATCCTGCTTCTTCCCGCGTTGCTGTGGATCGGCGCGGCGATTCATCTATTGCCCGAAGAAGATAAAGTTCGCGCAA